>NZ_JBAMDC010000199.1:0-12199 GCF_036961605.1 Streptomyces sp. KLMMK | reverse complement strand
AGTCCCCGGCCGGCGCGGAGCGGCGTACGCGTCAGCTGCAGCCGCTGGTCGAGCCGCAGCCCTCGCAGAGGTAGCAGCTGCCCGCACGGCGCATCTTCGTGCCGCAGGAGAAGCACAGCGGCGCGTCCGCGTTCAGGCCCAGCTGCATCTCCACCAGCTCGGTGGAGTTGTGGGCCTGCTTCGGCGCGGGGACCGCCGCGGCGGCGGCCGGCTGGGCGGGCTTCGGGGCCTCGGTCTGGCGCGGCGCGGACTGGGCCAGGCCCTCCACGTCGACGTCCTCGTCGGTCGGCTCGTAGGAACCGGTGTCGAGGTGGCGCTGACGCTCCTCGGCGGAGTGGATACCGAGCGCCGAGCGGGTCTCGAAGGGCAGGAAGTCCAGCGCCAGGCGGCGGAAGATGTAGTCGACGATCGACTGCGCCATCCGCACGTCCGGGTCGTCGGTCATGCCGGCGGGCTCGAAGCGCATGTTGGTGAACTTCGAGACGTAGGTCTCCAGCGGCACGCCGTACTGCAGACCGACCGAGACGGCGATCGAGAAGGCGTCCATCATGCCCGCGAGGGTCGAGCCCTGCTTGGACATCTTCAGGAAAACCTCGCCGAGACCGTCGTCCGGGTAGGAGTTGGCGGTCATGTAGCCCTCGGCGCCGCCCACCGTGAAGGAGGTGGTGATGCCCGGGCGGCCCTTGGGGAGGCGCTTGCGGACGGGGCGGTACTCGACGACCTTCTCCGCGGCGGCGGGGGCGGCGGCCTCGGGGGCCTTGGCCTCCTCCTTCTTCTTGGCGGAGAGCGGCTGGCCGACCTTGCAGTTGTCGCGGTAGATCGCGAGGGCCTTCAGGCCGAGCTTCCAGCCCTCGAAGTAGACCTCCTCGACCTCCTCGACGGTGGCCGACTCCGGCAGGTTCACCGTCTTGGAGATCGCGCCCGACAGGAACGGCTGCGCGGCGGCCATCATGCGCACGTGACCCATGGCGGAGATCGCGCGCTCGCCCATGGCGCAGTCGAAGACCTCGTAGTGCTCGGCCTTCAGGCCCGGGGCGTCGATCACGTTGCCGTGCTCGGCGATGTGGGCGACGATCGCCTCGATCTGCTCCGGCTGGTAGCCCAGGCGCTTGAGCGCCTTCGGCACCGTGTTGTTCACGATCTGCATCGAGCCGCCGCCGACGAGCTTCTTGAACTTCACCAGGGCCAGGTCCGGCTCGACGCCCGTGGTGTCGCAGTCCATCATCAGGCCGATGGTGCCGGTGGGCGCCAGGACGGACGCCTGGGCGTTGCGGAAGCCGTTCTTCTCGCCGAGGCGGATGACGTCCTGCCAGGCCTCGGTCGCCGCGGCCCACACCGGGGTGTCCAGGTCGTCCATGCGCCGGGCGACGCCGTTGGCGTCGGCGTGCTGCCGCATGACGCGCTTGTGGGCGTCGGCGTTGCGGGCGTAGCCGTCGTACGGGCCGACGACTGCGGCCAGCTCGGCGGAGCGCTTGTAGGAGGTGCCGGTCATCAGGGAGGTGATGGCACCGGCGAGAGCGCGGCCGCCGTCGCTGTCGTAGGCGTGACCGGTGGCCATCAGCAGGGCGCCGAGGTTGGCGTAGCCGATGCCCAGCTGGCGGAAGGCGCGGGTGGTCTCGCCGATCTTCTCGGTCGGGAAGTCGGCGAAGCAGATGGAGATGTCCATCGCCGTGATGACGAGCTCGACGACCTTGGCGAAGCGCTCGGCGTCGAACGACTGGTTGCCCTTGTCGTCGTCGCGCAGGAACTTCATGAGGTTGAGGGAGGCGAGGTTGCACGAGGAGTTGTCCAGGTGCATGTACTCGCTGCACGGGTTGGACGCGGTGATCCGGCCCGACTCCGGCGAGGTGTGCCAGTGGTTGATCGTGTCGTCGTACTGGATGCCCGGGTCGGCGCAGGCCCACGCGGCCTCGGCCATCTTGCGGAAGAGGCCCTTGGCGTCGATCTCCTCGATGACCTCACCGGTCATCCGGGCGCGCAGCCCGAACTTCGAGCCGGTCTCGACGGCCTTCATGAACTCGTCGTTGACGCGGACGGAGTTGTTGGCGTTCTGGTACTGGACGGAGGTGATGTCGTCGCCGCCCAGGTCCATGTCGAAGCCGGCGTCGCGCAGGGCGCGGACCTTCTCCTCCTCCTTCACCTTGGTCTCGATGAAGGCCTCGACGTCGGGGTGGTCGACGTCGAGGACGACCATCTTGGCCGCGCGGCGGGTGGCGCCGCCCGACTTGATCGTTCCTGCGGAGGCGTCGGCGCCGCGCATGAAGGAGACCGGGCCGGAGGCGTTGCCGCCGGAGGAGAGCAGCTCCTTGGAGGAGCGGATGCGGGAGAGGTTCAGGCCGGCGCCGGAACCGCCCTTGAAGATCATCCCCTCTTCCTTGTACCAGTCGAGGATCGACTCCATGGAGTCGTCGACGGAGAGGATGAAGCAGGCGGAGACCTGCTGCGGCTGCTTGGTACCGACGTTGAACCAGACCGGGGAGTTGAAGCTGAAGACCTGGTGCAGCAGGGCGTAGGTCAGCTCGTGCTCGAAGATCTCGGCGTCCGCAGGGGAGGCGAAGTAGCCGTGCTCCTCGCCCGCCTTGCGGTAGGTCAGCACGACCCGGTCGATGAGCTGACGGAGGCTGGACTCGCGCTCGGGCGAACCCGTGGCACCGCGGAAGTACTTGCTCGTGACGATGTTGACCGCGTTCACCGACCAGAAGTCGGGGAACTCCACGCCGCGCTGCTCGAAGTTGATCGAGCCGTCGCGCCAGTTGGTCATGACGACGTCACGGCGCTCCCACACGACCTCGTCGTACGGGTGCACACCGGGGGTGGTGTGGATGCGCTCGATACGCAGACCCTTGCCGCCCTTGTTCCCCTTGGCGCGGGAACCTCGTGCCGGGCCGCTCGTCGTCTCGGTCATGCCGCCTCCCTCTACGGGCAAAACGCCCTAATGCGCGCAATTCTTCCGTGGCGCGCTATGTCTGTCTTCGCCCGGGCGCGCGGCGCGCCGGGCAGGTCTGTGGTGGCCGCTGCTACTCGGCGGCCGCGGTGGGCGCGGGAACCTGCGGGTCCCCGTCGCCGCCGCCGGCGGTCGCGGCGGACCGCTGCTCGCGCAGCTCCGCGACGGCCGCCTCGAAGTCCTCGAGCGAGTCGAACGCCTGGTACACGGACGCGAAGCGCAGGTACGCGACCAGGTCGAGGTCCCGGAGGGGGCCGAGTATGGCGAGACCCACGTCATGGGTGGAGAGCTCGGCGCTGCCCGTGGCGCGCACCGCCTCCTCCACCCGCTGACCGAGCTGGGCCAGGGCGTCCTCGGTGACCGGGCGGCCCTGGCAGGCCTTGCGCACTCCGGAGATGACCTTCGTGCGGCTGAAGGGCTCGGTGACCCCGCTCCGCTTGATCACCATCAGTGACGCGGTCTCCACGGTCGTGAAACGACGGGAGCAGTCGGGGCACTGGCGCCGCCGCCGGATCGAGCAGCCGTCATCGGTGGTCCGGCTGTCGACGACGCGGCTGTCGGGGTGCCTGCAGAAGGGGCAGTGCATGGCTCTCCACCCTCCTCACCCTCGTAGGACTGTGCACGATCTTCAGCCTCGGCCGACCCCCGAACGGGGGCCTTGCGAAGCAGCCCCCAGCATAGGCGATGACGGCGCCCGCAAATGACCGGCGACACCCCTCGACCACAACCTGTGGGCGGCTGCCGCCAATCAAACCACTAGATCTGGTGCCGCATGGTGAGCCGCGCCGGACGTGTTTCACAGTCGCGAGGACCGGTCCCGACCCTACGCGAGCCGCCCCGGCAGCAAGGGCACGGGGGCTTTGATGACACACTGGGACCACTGCGGAGCCGCCGTACGGAAGGTGTCCGGGGCGGACCGGCCGGGCCTGCGCGAGGCCCGCACGAGGCCCGCACGGACGGGCGGCCCGCTCGGTGCGCTTCGCACCGAAGGGTACCGTAATGGTCGAATTGATCTTCAGCCGTACACCCTCAGCCTTGATCACGTCAGGCAAACTTCGATATTTCACTCGAACGTGTGTTTGGCGCAACCTTTCGAAAGCAACTACCGTTGTCCAGCTAGGGAGAACATTTCGAGAGGGGCCGACGTGACCACCACCGCAGACAGCGCCACAATCACCGCCCAGGACCGCTCCCAGAACCGACTCGACCAGGCACACCCGATGAATGACGCAGCCATGAGCACCGAGGGGCAGAAGCCCGCTCGGGCCCTCCCGGGGCGACCTCCAGGCATCCGGGCCGACAGCTCGGGTCTCACCGACCGCCAGCGGCGGGTCATCGAAGTGATCAGGGATTCCGTCCAGCGCCGGGGCTACCCACCCTCCATGCGGGAGATCGGCCAGGCGGTGGGGCTGTCGAGCACCTCGTCCGTGGCCCACCAGCTCATGGCCCTGGAGCGCAAGGGCTTCCTGCGCAGGGATCCGCACCGCCCCCGGGCCTACGAGGTGCGCGGCTCCGATCAGCCCAGCTCGCAGCCCACGGACACCACCGGCAAGCCCGCCGCCTCCTACGTGCCGCTCGTCGGCCGGATCGCCGCGGGTGGCCCCATCCTCGCCGAAGAGTCCGTCGAGGACGTCTTCCCGCTCCCCCGCCAGCTGGTCGGCGACGGCGAGCTGTTCGTCCTGAAGGTCGTCGGCGACTCCATGATCGAGGCGGCCATCTGTGACGGCGACTGGGTGACGGTCCGCCGTCAGCCCGTCGCGGAGAACGGCGACATCGTGGCCGCGATGCTCGACGGAGAGGCCACGGTCAAGCGGTTCAAGCGCGAGGACGGCCACGTGTGGCTGCTGCCGCACAACGCCGCCTACCAGCCGATCCCCGGCGACGAGGCCACCATCCTCGGCAAGGTCGTGGCGGTGCTGCGCCGCGTGTGAGGCACAGGGCCGCAAGGCCGGGCCCCGGGACCAACTGCGCCGGTTCCGGGGCTCTTTTCTTTGCCGGCTCTTCTACCGGCTCCATCAGCTCGTCGACGCTGTCAGCTCTGTCAGCTCTGTCAGCTCTATACGAAAGGCCCTGCCGACGGCAGGCCCTCCCTAGCGGCCGTCCGCCTTCGCCGCCTCGTCGATCGCCGCCAGTGAGCGGCGCACCTGATTACGGTCCGTGGTGTACCAGAAATCCGGCAGGGACGACTTCAGGAAGCCGCCGTAGCGGGCCGTGGCCAGCCGGGGGTCGAGGACGGCGACGACGCCGCGGTCCCCCGAGGCCCGGACGAGCCGGCCGGCGCCCTGGGCCATCAGCAGCGCCGCATGCGTCGCCGCCACGGCCATGAAGCCGTTGCCGCCCGCTTCCTCCACCGCCTTCTGCCGGGCGCTCATCAGGGGGTCGTCCGGCCGCGGGAAGGGCACCCGGTCCATCACCACCAGCTGGCAGCTCGGCCCCGGCACATCGACCCCCTGCCACAGGGACAGCGTGCCGAACAGGCACGTACGGGCGTCGGCGGAGAAGTTGCGGATCAGCTCGCCGAGCGTCTCCTCGCCCTGCAGCAGGATCGGCACGTCGAGCCGGCCGCGCAGTTCCTCGGCCGCGGCCTGGGCGGCGCGCATCGAGGAGAACAGCCCCAGCGTCCGGCCGCCGGCGGCCTCGATCAGCTCGGCCAGCTCGTCGAGCATGTCCTTGCGGCCGCCCTCGCGGCCGGGCTGGGACAGGTGCCGGGCGACGTAGAGGATGCCCTGCTTGGGATAGTCGAACGGCGAGCCGACATCGACGCCCTTCCACTCGGGGCTCTCCGCGCCACCGGTGCCCTCGGGAGCCAGCCCCAGGGACGCGGCCACGCCGTTGAAATCACCGCCGAGCTTGAGCGTGGCCGAGGTGAGCACCACGGACCGCTCGTTGAAGAGCTTCTCGCGCAGCAGCCCGGAGACGGAGAGCGGGGCGACGCGCAGGGACGCCCCGAAGCGGTCGTGGCGCTCGTACCAGACGACGTCGTACTCGGAGCCCTCCACGATGCGCTCGGCCACCGCGTGGATGTTCTCCACGGAGGCCAGGGCCTGCTTGCGGACCGCGTCCTCGTCCTGAACGGACTTGTCGCGGGTGTTGCCGAGGGCCGAGATGACCGTCCGGGCGGCGTCACGCAGCGCCATCAGGGCGTACTCGAGATCGTCGGGAATCTCCTCCAGGCGGCCCGGGAGGGCCAGCTCCATCAGGCGCTCGAAGCTCTCGGCCGCGGTCTGCAGGGCGTCGGCGGCCTTCTCGTCGACGAGCTTGGCAGCGCGGCGCACCGCGCGGTTGACCTGGCCGGGGGTGAGCTCGCCGGTGGCGACGCCGGTGACCCGGGAAACCAGCTCATGGGCCTCGTCGACGATGAGAACCTCGTGGCCGGGGAGCACCGGGGCGCCCTCGATGGCGTCGATGGCCAGCAGAGCGTGGTTGGTGACCACCACGTCGGCGAGCTTGGCCCGCTCCCGGGCGGCCTCGGCGAAGCACTCGGCGCCGTACGCGCACTTCGAGGCGCCCAGGCACTCCCGGGACGTGACCGACACCTGGGACCACGCCCGGTCGGAGACGCCCGGGGTGAGGTCGTCGCGATCGCCCGTCTCGGTCTCGTCGGCCCAGTCGCGCATGCGCAGCAGATCCTTGCCGAGCTTGCTGGAGGGCGCCGCCGCCTCGAAGGGGTCGAAGAGCCCCTCCTCCTCGTCCTGCGGGACCCCCTCGTGCAGCCGGTGCAGGCACAGGTAATTGGACCGGCCCTTGAGCATGGCGAACTGCGGGCGGCGGCGCAGCAGCGGCTGCAGGGCGTCCACCGTCCGCGGGAGATCACGCTCCACGAGCTGGCGCTGGAGCGCCAGCGTCGCCGTGGCCACCACCACGCGCTCGCCGTGGGCCAGGGCCGGCACCAGATAGCCGAGGGACTTACCCGTGCCGGTGCCCGCCTGCACGAGCAGGTGGGAGTCGCCGTCGACGGCTTCGGCGACGGCTTCGGCCATGGTGACCTGACCGGGCCGCTCCGTGCCGCCGACGGCGGTGACGGCGGCGTGCAGCAGGTCGGTGAGGGAGGGCGAGGAGGAGGCAGTCATAGCTCTTCCACCCTAAGGGGCGGCACTGACATCGGCGGCGCCGTCACGGAATGTGCAGCGGATTGGGCACGGTGCCGTGGACCGCCGCGTGCGGGCGTTCCGGGCGGTCTCGGTAGCCGTCGAGGTGCAGCCGGTTGCGGTTGAGGCAGAGCCGCTCGATCCGCGGGGTGAGCAGGTCGAAGGTCTCGTAGCGGTCCTTCATCCGCGGGAAGCGCTCGTGGTGCCCCACGATCTCCGCCCGCACGAGCGACCAGAAGGCGGCCTCCGGCACTCCGAGCTGTTCCTCGCACAGCGGCGCCAGGTAGCGGAAGACGCCGACGAAGAGGCCGGAGTGGATGAACTGGGTGAGGAAGCCGGGTGGTTCGGTGAGCAGCACGGCCCTCACGTCGTCGGGCATGGAGGCGTGCTCGGGGAGGGGAAGGGCACTGATGTTGATGTCGTCGACGAAGTCCTTCACGGCGAGGCGCGTGGGCACGTCGTTCTCGTCGAAGACGACGATGGCGTTCTCGCCGTGCGGGGAGAAGACGGTGCCGTAGCGGTAGAGGAAGCGCAGGAGCGGCGGGAGCAGCGCGGCGAAGAGGTGGCGGAGCCAGTCGGCCGGGGCCAGGCCCGAGCGGCTGACGAGCTCGGCGGTGAAGGAGCGGCCGGCGGGGTCGGTGTGCAGCAGGGCCGCGAGGGTGCGGGCGCGCTCCCCCGGGGCGAGGGCGGGGCCGAGGGGCTCGCGCCAGATGCAGCCGAGCAGCTCCTTGTACTGGTAGGGGACGCCGGGCACGCGGTCGTAGAGGGGGTGCTCGACGGTTACGGAGGCGGTCTCCCCGAGGAGGATCACCCGTGTCTCGTCCCGCAGGAAGTCGTCGGAGTCGCGCAGGGACTGGACCCAGGCGGTGACCGCGGGGGCGGCGAGGGTGCGCTCGGTCGGCAGGCCGCGCCAGACGAGGGTGTTGAGGATCGAGAGCGGGAGCTTCACGGTCCGGGCGTGCGGCCGGCTGGTGTTGAGGAAGGTGCGGACGGACTGCTGGGGCAGCCGGAGGTCGTTGTCAGTGGGCAGGGGGATGATGGATCCGTCGGCCAGACAGGGCGCGAAGAGGGGGGCCACGGTCTCGTCCCACTGCCAGGGGTGGACGGGGAGCCAGAGGTAGTCGGCGGGGTCGCGGCCGTGGTCGGCGACGGTGCGGGTGAAGGCGGCGCGGGTGCCGGGGGCGAGCTCTTCGGCGTAGAGCAGGTCGGGGGTGGCCAGTGCGGGAACGGCCCGGTAGTGCGCGAGGTCGCGGTGGGCTGCGATCCAGGGCAGGCGCCGCGGGGTGCGGGCTTCGGGGGCCCACCGGTCGGCGTCGGAGGCGGAGAAGCCCAGCCGGCCCTTGTTGGCGATCAGCCAGGGGTGGCCGGTCTGGTGGCCTTCCAGCGCGGCGTAGTCGAGGTCGGCCAGGTCCGCGGCGCTGAGGGCGCTCGTCCGGAGGCGGGTGTCGGCGGCGAGGGTGGCGAGGAGTTCCCTGGCCAGGTGGCCGGTGGTGTCGCCGGAGAGGCCGAGGACGGTGTCGTGGGCGAGGGCGAGGAAGCGGAGGGGGTCCTGGGAGGGGGTCACGGAGTCCGGGTCGACCCGCCAGTGGCCGTACGCGCTCCGGCGTGCGCGGAAGCGGTAAGTCACTTCCGCCGTTAAGGACAGCCGGTAGGCGGTGGCGGGTGCCTCGGCCCCCTCGTCGGGCTCGGGGGTCAGCACGCCCTCGTAGCTGAGTTCGCCGAGCATCTTGGCGAGCAGATGGGCACCTGCGAGGGACCAGTCGGGGCCGGTGAGGCGTTCGGACCGGGGCGAAGGAGGCAAGGGGGCTCCTTGAGTAGGCCGATGGGTGAGAAGGCCGATCGGTGGGTCGGCCGGAGACAGGTGGCTGAGGCCAGAGGCTGGGGTCAGAGGCTGGGGGTCGGAGGCCGGGGGTGGAGGAGCGGAGAGGAGCTGATCGGAGGGGGAGGTTCCGGCGGAGTGCGGTGGAGGAGCAGGGGGCGGCCGGGGAGTGGGGCGGTCCTACAGAAGGGTGCGCAGGGCGCGGTCGCGGGCCACCAGGGCCGCACGCTTGTCCGGAAGGTCGATCTCCGCGGTCAGCCGGAAGCCTGCGCTCAGGAACGCGGAGACGCACGGGGTGTTGCGCAGGTCGGGTTCGGCGACGACGCGCCCGCAGGACGGCCGGTGGTCCAGGACGAGGTCGGCGACGGTCCGCAGCAGGCGGGTGCCGACGCCGCGGCCCCGGTCGGCGACCTTGCCGATCAGCAGGTGGATCCCGGTGTCGTGCGGGCGGGCAGGGTAGTGGCGCGCAATGGGGTCGAGGTCGGCGCGGTAGACCTCCCAGTAGCTCATCGGCACACCGTCGAACACGCCGAGGCAGGGGATGCTGCGGCCGTCACCGCCGGTCTGGGCGCGCAGGTGGGCCTCGGTCACGCTCTCGGGCCCGCCCAGCTTCCAGAACGCCGCGACGGCCGGGTCGTTCATCCAGCGGGTGATGAGCCGGAGGTCGCGCTCGACCCGGACCGGCACGAGCTGGAAGGTGCCCGCGCCGGTGTCGGCGGGCCCCCAGTCGGCGAGGGAGTCGAGGAGGTCGGATCCCGGGCCGATGGCCCCGGCGGGCCCGCGGCCTGCGGTGATCGCGGCGGGCTCCGGGGGGCCGTGGTCGATGAGCTCGGCGAAGTCTTCGGAGAGCTTCAGTTCGAGCGTGGTCTCGTTGTCGGTCGGCGGGTCGGCACCGGCGCCCGCGGGGGCGCCGTCATCGACGCTCGGCCCCGCGATTCCGGCGATCGAAGAGCCGGCGCGGAGGTGGTCGGTGCCCGGGCCTGTGCCCGGGCCTTCGCTGGGGTCGGTGGGCGGCACGGAGACGCTCTCCTCTCGGAGGATCCCCTCGGTGTCCGGGATCCCGTGGGCCCGCGGGGGCCCGTGTCCTCAAGGGCCCCGTTCGCCCGGGGCCGGGGCTCGCGCCGGTCATCGGGCCGACGTGACCAGGGGGTTGGCGATGGTGACGTAGACGGACTGGGTGTCGACCGGGCCGACGAGCTCGTCGAGCCCCTGCAGCCTGGTCAGCATGTTGGCCTTGCAGCGCAGGGTGGGCGCTTCGAGAAGACGGGCGGGCAGGGTGGAGCGGCCGGCGGCCGGCCCGGCCGCGGCGTCCTTGAGGAAGCGGCGCAGCGCGGCCAGCAGGATCTGTTCGTCGGCGAGGCGCTGCGCGCCGAACGCCCCGATCAGGCCGAGGACGTTGTTGATGCCGAGGTAGTAGGTGAACCTCTCGTCGGTGACCTCGTCGGACACGAAGGTGTCGCTCTCCGCGCCGATTCCGGGCAGCCGCCGGTCGAGGGCGTCCCGGTGGGAGGCGCGGAAGTAGTAGCCCTGGTTGTCGCGGTAGCGGCCGCCTGCGGGCCAGCCCTCCCGGTCCAGGAGGACGAGCGTGTTCTGCTGGTGGGCCTCCAGGGCGATGCCCGCCTCGCCGTCCAGCCAGAGCACGGGGCGCACGACCGCTTCCAGGTAGCGCAGGAACCACTCCGCGGAGACGGCCCCCGCGGGGCGGCCGGTGCGGTGGGCGAGGCGGGCCACGATGTACGCAAGGCGCGAGCGCATGGCCGGCTGCCCGGCGGGCCCGCCGGGGTGCTCTCGGTGCTCCTGGTCCTGCTGATTCTGCCGGCACTCCTGCTTCTGCTGGAGCTCCTGGTGCGCCGGGGCGGGCCAGGGTCTCGGCGACACGAGCCCGGCGAGGCAGACGGCGTCGTCACCGGGACCGAAGGGGTTGTGCCGGATGACGGCGTCGATGCCGGTCAGCGGCGCGCCCTCCGGAGTGTCCACGGCAAGCCAGGCGGGGTCGCGGACGACGTCGAAGCCGAGCCCGCCCGGGCAGGCCGCGCGCCACTGCTCGGCGAGGCCGCTGCGCAGAAGGCGGTGCACTTCGACGCCGCGGTGCAGCTCTTTACGGAGGTTCTCGCGGCGGGAGTTGGTGATGCGCAGGCCCAGGGAGAGCTTCAGCATCGCGGGGGCGCCGGGCCGGTGGACGGTCCGGACGGACGAGGTGGCGTACCAGGGCGCGCCGAGGGGGCCGAGGTCGTGCAGAAGACCCGCGTCCAGGAGTCGGCTGACGCCCGGGCGGCTGCGCACGTCGTGGGCCTGCCAGGGGTGCAGCGGCAGCACCGCGGTGTCCTCGGGCAGGCGCAGCTCCGGGCCGGCGAGGCGGGCGGCGAGGGTGACGGCGTCGACGGGCCGGCCCCGCTCGGTCCACGCCGAGTCCATGGCGAGCAGGGAGCGGTGGACGGCCATCCAGTGCAGCGGGAAGGCCCCGCGCAGCTCCGGGGAGTAGACGTACGCCTCGGTGTCGGAGAGGCCTTCGCGGCTCTTGGGCGTGGGGTGGAGGGGGTGGCCGAGGAGGAGGGACTGCTCGGCGTAGAGGAAGAGCTCGCCCGCCTCCGGGTCGGCGGGGCGGGCCCGCCGGTCGGCGAGGAAGACCGCCGTACGCCGCGTGGAGTCCGCCACTCTGCCGACGAGCTCCGCCGTCCTGTCCGCCCGTCCGTATCCGGCGCGGGCGCCAGGGTGGGCGGTTTCGCGGCCGAGGAGCGCCGCCAGGGTGACGGCGTCGACGGCAGGGGCGGCTTCGGGCGCGTCCGCCAGGGCCGGCGTGCCGAAGCGGTGCCAGCCGGCGGCGGACCAGTAGGTGACGGGGACCCGAAGGGCCGTCCCGCTCGCGGGGAGGGGCAGGTGCAGTTCGGATCCGCCGGGCCGCGGGACGCCGGTCTCGCGGACCCAGCAGCGCAGGAGGTTCTCCACGGCGGCGGTGTCGGCTGCGAGGCCGGGGTCGGGGTGCTCCAGTGGGTCGGGAGCCCACGGGCCCGTGTCCGCGCTCCCGTCGCGCGGGCCGCCGCCCTGGCGAGGGACGGCGGAGACCACGGTCGGCCGCTCGGGTGCCGCCTCCCGGTCGTGTTCTGCCCTGGAAGCACCGGTCCCGGTGGATGCGTTCATGCGGTGTACGGCGTGCACGTCGCGGCGTCAGGCCGGGGATGCGGCGCCTGCCTCCTTCGGTGTGCTCGGTGCGGGGATGCGGCCGCCTGGCCGGCAAACCGCGGCGACGGCGTCGGCGAGCCGCTCGAGGACCGCCTCGGTCTGCTCGTCGGTGATGGTCAGGGGCGGCAGGAGGCGGACGACACAGGAGTGACGGCCGCCCAGCTCGAC
>NZ_JBAMDC010000198.1:0-12279 GCF_036961605.1 Streptomyces sp. KLMMK | reverse complement strand
TGTGGGCGTCCATGGCGATGGCGGGACCCGCGCCCGCCCCGCCGTCGGTCCACTCCACGGGGACGACGGCCTCGGCGCCGGCCGGCAGCGGGGCGCCGGTCATGATCCGGGCGGCCTCGCCGGGGCCCACCGTCACGGACGCGCCGCCGCTGCCCGCCGCGATGTCGCCGACGACGGCGAGGACCGCGGGGAACTCCTCCGTCGCGCCCTCGACGTCGGCCGTGCGGACCGCATAGCCGTCCATGGAGCTGTTGTCGAAGGGCGGGAGGGCGGCGGGGACGGTGACGTCCTCGACCAGGACGCAGCCCTGGGCGTCCGGCAGCTGCAGCTCGATCGGCTCCAGGGGCCGGATCTTCCCCAGGACGTCGGCGAGGTGCTCCTCCACCGTCCACAGGCGGTCCGGGTCGTCCGTCGCGGCGGGGACGGGGTCGGTGGCCGTGTCGGCGGCGGTACTGCTCAAGGTGCTACATCTCCTCGGTGACGTAACGGCGGAGCCAGGCGCGGAAGTCCGGTCCTAGATCCTCACGCTCGCAGGCCAGTCTGACAATGGCGCGCAGGTAGTCCCCGCGGTCACCCGTGTCGTAGCGGCGGCCCTTGAAGATCACGCCGTGCACGGGCCCGCCGAGGCCGGGCTCGGCCGCGAGGGCCTGCAGGGCGTCGGTGAGCTGGATCTCGCCGCCGCGGCCGGGCGGGGTCTCGCGCAGCACGTCGAAGACGGCCGGGTCGAGGACGTAGCGGCCGATCACCGCGTAGTTGCTGGGCGCCTCGGAGGGGTCCGGCTTCTCGACCAGGCCCGTGACCTGCACCACACCGTCGGTGTCGGTGGGCTTCACGGCCGCACAGCCGTACATCCCGACCTGGGCGGGGTCGACCTCCATCAGGGCGATCACGCTGCCGCCGTGCTTGCGCTGGATCGCGACCATGTGGGACAGCAGCGGGTCCCGGATGTCGATGAGGTCGTCGCCGAGGAGGACGGCGAAGGGCTCGTTGCCGACGTGCGGGGCGGCGCACAGGACGGCGTGGCCCAGGCCCCGGGGGTCGCCCTGGCGGACGTAGTGCATGGTCGCCAGGTCGCTGGACTCCTGCACGCGCGCGAGCCGGGACTCGTCCCCCTTGCGGCGCAGCGCCTCTTCCAGCTCGTAGTTCCGGTCGAAGTGGTCCTCGAGCGGGCGCTTGTTACGCCCTGTGATCATGAGGACGTCCGAGAGACCGGCGAGGACGGCCTCCTCCACCACGTACTGAATCGCCGGCTTGTCCACGACAGGCAGCATTTCCTTGGGCGTGGCCTTGGTGGCAGGCAGAAATCGGGTGCCGAGACCGGCTGCCGGGATGACAGCCTTGCTGATCCGAGGACGCGAGTGAGTCATGGGCCGAACACTATCCGTTGAAATTGTGCGGAGGACGAGGCTCCACCGAGTATGCCCCCAGGCAAGGAGTTTGTACGCACAGTGATCAAGTACGACGGTAGCAAGGCAGGGTTGCGGCGCGGTCTCCTGGCGGTGAGATCCGGGTTGACCTCGGATGACGTGGCGGAAGCGGGGGCCGCGCTGGCCCGCCGGGCCCTTGATCTCCCCGAGCTCGCGGAGGCCGGAACGGTCGCCGCGTACGTCTCCGTGGGGCGCGAACCGGGCACCCGCGCGCTCCTTGAAGCGCTCCGCCGCCGGGGGGTACGGGTGCTGCTCCCGGTCCTCCTGGAGGACAACGACCTCGACTGGGCCGTCTACGAGGGCCCGGACCGTCTCGTCCGGGCCGGGCGCGGCCTCCTGGAACCGGACGGGCCCCGGCTGGGGCCGGAGGCCGTGACGGCTGCGGACGCGGTGCTGCTGCCGGGGCTGGCGGTGGACGGGCGGGGGATGCGGCTGGGGCGCGGCGGGGGGTCCTACGACCGGGTCCTGGCCCGGCTGGAGCGGGCGGGGGCGGCTCCGTCGCGGGTCGTCCTGCTGTACGACAGCGAGGTGATCCCCGAGGTTCCGGCGGAGCCGCACGACGGCCCTGTGGACGCGGTGGTCACCCCCGCCGGCCTGCGGCGCTTCTCTTCCCCACCCCGCCCCTTCCCGTAACCGGGGGCTCCGCCCCCGGGCCCCCGGACACGCCAGGACGGGCCGACTTTCGCTGAAGCCCAGCAAAAATCAGCCCGTCCGGCGTTTGAGGACCGGGGTCCGGGGCGGAGCCCCGGGAACCCTACGGCTTGAGGGTCAGCTCGGCGTCCGTCCCCTTCTTCACCGCGTCCGCGGAGAACGCCCACGGCAGGAGCTCGCCCTTGGCCCACTTGTCCGTCTGGTCGTAGTAGTGCGCGTTGTACGCGTGACCGGACGCGCCCGTGAGGTTGATCCACCGGGACTTGTCGAGGTCGGCGAGGTTGACGACCATCCGCATGGACGGGACCCAGATCACGTCGTAGCCGCCGGCCGCGTTCCAGCCGGCCGCGTTGACCGCGGCCTCGCCGCCGGCGAGGTTCCACGGGCCGCGGTTGAGCATCCAGCGGACGATGCCGGGGCCCTCCTTGCCGAGGGTCTGGTTCTTCAGGTTCAGCTGGTGGAGGCGGCCCCAGCTCCAGGAGTTGACGTCCTTGCCGAGCTTGGAGGTCAGCTCCCAGCGGGCGTCCTTCATGGCGCGGGCGAGCAGCTCGTCGCGGTTGCCGGCGCCGGCGCGGCCGCCGGTCTTCCACCAGTCGTCGTTCGGCTTGTCGAGGATGCCGCGGACGACCTCGAACCAGCGGTCGCCGCCGTCGGGCTGCGCCGAGTCGGGCTCGCGCTCGCCGCACTCGCGGACCAGGCGGGTGTTGCCGTCGAGGTCCTCCTGGGGGCCGGCGTCGTTGGCCGGGCGGACCCGCAGGCACTGGCCCTTGACGCGCAGCTCCTTGGGGAGCTTGTTGCCGAAGGCGAGCTTGAGGGTGTTGCGCCAGACGGCGTTGAAGTAGGCGGCGGCGGCCGAGTCGGCCTCCTGGGTGTAGTCCCAGCCTTGGAGGAGCTTCTGGGCCTCGCGGACGTACTTCGTCTCGCGCTCGTTCTCGGCCTTGATGTCGATCTTCAGCAGGTAGGGCGTCAGCAGCTTGGCGATCTCGCTGCTGTTATCCATCTGCATCTTCTGCATGTCATCGGTCGAGATCTTGCCGCCGTCCTTGATCTTCGACTGGATGAGGTCGTTGATCCGCTGGCTGCGGGCGCCGTAGCCCCAGTCGCCGGTGAGGGCGTAGGGGTACTTCTTGTCGGTGACGGCCTGGTTGGCGGTGACGATGTAGCCGCGCTTGGGGTTGAGCTCCCACGGCAGCTCGCCCGGCTTGAGGAAGCCGGTCCACTGGTAGGCGGGGTCCCAGCCGGGCGCGGGCATGCGGCCGTCGCCCTTGCGGACGGGGATGCGGCCCGGGGCCTGGTAGCCGATGTTGCCCTTGGTGTCGGCGTAGATCAGGTTCTGCGAGGGGACCTCGAAGCCGGCCGCGGCCTTGCGGAACGACGCGAAGTCGGTGGCGCGGTTGAGGTCCATGAGGGCGTCCATCGTCCGGCCGGCGTCGAGCGCGGTCCAGCGCAGCGCGACGGCGTAGCCCTCGGCGCGGTCGGGCGCCGGGTCCTTGACGGGGGCGTCCTGGCCGACCTTGCCGAGCTCGCTGTTGCGGTCGGAGACGACGGGGCCGTTCCGGGTGGAGCGGACGGTGATGGTGCGGTCGCTGCCGCCGGCCACCTTGATGGTCTCCTTGCGGGTGGCGAAGGGGACCTGCTTGTTGTCGTAGAGGTAGCTGCCGGAGGTGACCTTCTCCAGGTAGAGGTCGGTCACGTCCGCGCCGAGGTTGGTCATGCCCCAGGCGATGTCCTGGTTATGGCCGATGACCACGCCGGGCATGCCGGCGAAGGTGTAGCCGGCCACGTCGAACGGGCAGGCCGCGGACGTCTTGGTGCAGTGCAGGCCCATCTGGTACCAGAGCGAGGGCAGCTGCGGGGCGAGGTGCGGGTCGTTGGCGAGCAGCGGCTTGCCGGTCGTCGTGTACTGGCCGGAGACGACCCACGAGTTGGAGCCGATGCCGTTGCCGGACGGGCCGAGCAGCGCCGGGATCTTGTCCAGGGTGCCGGACAGGGCGGTCAGGCCGGAGCGCAGTCCGCCGGCCGCGCCGGCGCCGCCGCCGGTGGCCGGGGTGCCGTTGTTGTTCTGGGTGCCGGGGGTGCCATTCGCGCCCGGCGTGCCCGCCGTGCCCGTACCGCCGGGCTGTCCGTTGCGGCCGTTCTGACCGGTCTGCCCCGTCTGGCCCGGCTGTCCGGTCTGACCCTCCGCCGGCGTGGCCTTCGGGTCGAACTCCTTGGTGGCTGGGTCGACGGCGCCGCCCTCGACGACCGGCTTGTTCCGGCCGTACGGGTACGCCGGGTACAGCTGCTCGATCTGCTGGGGGCTCAGCCGCGTCGAGGCGAGGGAGCGGTCGATCTCGCTCTGCAGGTTGCCGCGCAGGTCCCAGGCCATGGCCTTGAGCCAGGCGACCGAGTCGACCGGGGTCCACTTCTCCGGCTTGTAGTCGTTCTCGAACTCCAGGGCCGCGTACTCGACGGAGAGCGACTTGCCCTGATGGTCCTTGAGGTAGGCGTTGACGCCGTCGGAGTACGCCTGGAGGTACTTCTTGGTGGTCGCCGACAGCTTGGTGTCGTACTCCTCCTGCGCGACCTTGCGCCAGCCCATGGTGCGGATGAAGGCGTCGGTCTCGACCTGGCCGTCACCGAACATCTCGGACAGGCGGCCCGCCGTCAGATGGCGCCGGACGTCCATCTCCCAGAACCGGTCCTGCGCCTGGACGAAGCCCTGGGCGCGGAAGAGGTCCTCGGCGCTGTCCGCGTAGATCTGCGGAATGCCGTGGTCGTCACGCGCGACCTTCACCTGCCCGCCCAGACCCTTGAGCTGCAGGGTGCCGCTGGTCTCCGGGAAGGAGGCGCGCACGGTGCTGACGCTCCAGTACGCGCCGAAGCCGATGCCCGCGACGAGCAGCAGCACGACGGTGATCACGAGCAGGCGGGCACGTCGCCCCTTCTTTTTCTTGCCGGAAGGGCCGGTCTTGTTGGCGGGCATCGCTGTCCTTAGAGGGGCAGGGTGGTCCTGGAGTGCTGGAAGCAACCATAGGCGCAGGGCGGTGAGCGCCCGGACGCGGATGCCGGACCGTGCAGTGAGATCGGTCCCTCCCGGCACCCTCGCGAGGCGGGCAGGCGTCAAGAACCCGTAAAATATTAGATGAGGAAATGAAGTTCCCCTCGGCCGGAGGAACGTTCCGGCCGTCGTCCGTGGCAAGACACTCGTCGCAAGACGCTCGTGAAGGGACCGGCCCCTGACTGTCCACCACCTCAACGAACTCCTGCTGATCTGCTCCCTCGTGCTGCTCGTCGCGGTGGCGGCGGTGCGCATCTCTTCGCGCAGCGGGCTGCCGAGCCTGCTCATCTACCTCGGCATCGGGGTAGCCATCGGCCAGGACGGCATCGGCGTCTCCTTCAACGACGTGGGCCTGACCCAGGTGATCGGCTACGCCGCCCTGGTCGTCATCCTCGCCGAGGGCGGTCTCGGCACGAAGTGGCACGAAATCAAACCGGCACTGCCCGCGGCCGCCGTGCTCTCGACCTTCGGCGTCGCGGTGAGCGTCGGGCTGACCGCCGCGGCCGCGCACTACCTGGCGGGCGTCGACTGGCGGCAGGCCCTGATCATCGGTGCGGTGGTGTCCTCGACGGACGCGGCGGCCGTCTTCTCCGTCCTGCGCAACGTGCCCCTGCCGTCCCGGCTCACCGGTGTCCTGGAGGCCGAGTCCGGCTTCAACGACGCCCCCGTCGTCATCCTCGTCGTCGCCTTCTCGGCGGCCGGCCCCGTCGAGCACTGGTACCTGCTGCTCGGGAAGATCGCCCTGGAGCTGGCGATCGGCGCCGCCGTCGGCATCGCCTTCGGCATGCTCGGCGCGTACGGCCTGCGGCACGTGGCGCTGCCCGCCTCCGGCCTCTACCCCATCGCCGTGATGGCCATCGCCACCGCCGCCTACGCGGGCGGCGCCCTCGCGCACGGGTCCGGCTTCCTTGCCGTCTACCTCGCGGCGCTGATCCTCGGCAACGCCAAACTGCCGCACTGGCCGGCCACCCGGGGCTTCGCCGAGGGGCTCGGCTGGATCGCCCAGATCGGCATGTTCGTCCTGCTCGGCCTGCTGGTCACCCCGCACGAGCTGGGCGACGACATCATCCCCGCGCTGGTCGTGGGCCTGGTCCTGACCATGGTCGCGCGGCCGGTGTCCGTCTTCCTGAGCACGGCGCCCTTCCGGACCCCCTGGCAGGAGAAGGTCCTGCTGTCCTGGGCCGGGCTGCGCGGGGCCGTGCCCATCGTCCTGGCCACCATCCCGATGGTGGCCGGGGTGGAGGACAGCCGCACGATCTTCAACATCGTCTTCGTGCTGGTGATCGTCTACACCCTGGTCCAGGGCCCGACGCTGCCCTGGCTGGCGCGCCGCCTGCGCCTCGGCGAGAACGAGCCGGAGGACCTCGGCATCGAGTCGGCGCCGCTGGAGCGGCTGCGCGGCCACCTGCTGTCCGTCGCCATCCCCGAGGGCTCGCGGATGCACGGCGTGGAGGTCTCCGAGCTGCGGCTGCCGCCCGGCGCCGCGGTCACCCTGGTCGTCCGGGACGGCAAGAGCTTCGTGCCCCAGCCCGCGACCGTGCTGCGCCGCCTCGACGAGCTGCTCGTCGTGGCCACCGACCCGGTGCGCGACGCGACCGAGAAACGGCTGCGGGCGGTCGGCGAGGGCGGCAAGCTGGCGGGCTGGCTGGGCGCGACGGGCAACCCCCGGGAGGCGTCCGCGGACCCCTCTGTGACGAAGGCCATAGGCATATCCAAGGGTCCCCGTATGATAAAGAGGAAGTAATCATTCACTCCCGCTCCCAGCGGGAGTTTTCCCTAGATACACACCGAACCAACTCTGCCTGATGCAGGGCTGGCGCGACCGCACGGCGGCCGCGGTCGCACGAGGCGGCCGGAAGGCATCTACCACGGTCCTGCGCGAGAGGACAGCTCTCGGCGCGCTCCGTGGCGGCTTGCCGTCCGGTGGCGCGCTACCAGGCGGCGGAAAGGCCTGGGCCGTGGCATCCACGGTCAACGAACGGCCCGGATACGGGCAGCTCCTGCGCACCCCCGGTGCGTGGACGTTCCTGCTGCCGGGCTTCCTGGCCCGGCAGCCGTTCGCCATGCTGACCATCGGCATCCTGCTGCTGGTCAACGACACCACCGGCTCGTACGGCACCGCGGGCACCGTCTCGGCGACGGCGGGCGTGGCCATGGCCCTGTTCGCTCCGCAGGGCGGCAAGCTCGCGGACCGCTTCGGGCAGGCCGCGGTTCTGATCCCCGGCGTCGTCGTGCACGCCGCGGCGATCTCGCTGCTGACGGTGCTCGCGCTGTCGGACGCGCCCCTGTGGGCGCTGCTCGCGGCGGCCGTTCCGGCCGGTGCGTCGACCCCGCAGATCGGCCCGATGGTGCGGGCGCGCTGGGCGAGCAAGCTCGACGGCTCGCCGCTGATGTCCACGGCGGCGGCCTTCGAGTCCGTCACCGACGAGTTCACCTTCGTGATCGGCCCGGTGCTGGCCACGGCGCTGTGCACCGGCGTCCACCCGGCCGCCGGTCTGGTCGCGGAGGCCGTGCTCACCCTGGCCGGCGGTCTGCTGTTCGCCTCGCAGCGGCGCACGCAGCCGCAGCCGAGCCGCGCGGCGGCCGGCGCCGCCGAGGCCGGCAAGCGCGTGTCCGCGCTGTCCGTGCCGGGCGTGCGGGTGCTGGCGATCGTCATGCTGGGCATCGGCACCGTCTTCGGCGGCATGCAGGTGTCGATGACCGCCTTCACCAAGGAGATGGGCGACCCGGGCCTGAACGGTCTGATGTACGGCGCCTTCGCGGCCGGAAACATGATCGCGGGCATCGCCTGCGGCGTCATCGCCTGGAAGACGAGCCCGCAGCGCCGCCTGCTGCTGGCCTACCCGCTGCTGGTGCTGGCCACGACCCCGCTGTGGGCCGCGCACCACATGGTCCTGCTCGGCGCCCTCGGCATGCTGGTGGGTCTGTGCATCGCCCCCTCGCTGATCACCGGCTACACGCTGGTGGAGAAGCTGGTCCCGGCGGGCGCCCGCACCGAGGCGTTCACCTGGCTGACCGGCGCCGTCGGCCTCGGCCAGGCGGCCGGCGCGACCGTGGGCGGGCGGCTGATCGACGCCCACGACGCGAGCGCCGGTTTCCTGGTGCCGCTGGGCGGTACGGCGGTCGCGCTGCTGGTCCTGCTGCTCCTGCGGAAGGCGCTGACCCCGCGCTCGGAGTCGGTGGTCGCGGCACGTGGGGTCGGTCACCGTGAGCCCGTCCCGGTGGACTGACGGACAGGAATACTGCAGTATGGATCGTCGTTAGCACTCAACGAGTGAGAGTGCCAGGAGGAGCAAGTGCCGACTTACCAGTACCAGTGCACCGAGTGCGGCGAGGGCCTCGAGGCGGTGCAGAAGTTCACCGATGACGCCTTGACCGAGTGCCCCGGCTGCCAGGGGCGCCTGAAGAAGGTCTTCTCCGCGGTCGGCATCGTCTTCAAGGGCTCCGGCTTCTACCGGAACGACAGCCGCGGCTCGTCGTCCAGCAGCTCGCCCGCGAAGCCCTCGACGACCTCGGCCACGACCTCGTCGTCCGCCTCGAAGAGCTCGGACACGAAGTCCCCGGCCTCCTCGGCGTCCTCGTCGACCAAGGCCGCCACCGGCACGTCGGCCGCCTGACCGGTCGCAGTTCTTCCCGCAGAGCCCTTCGCCTCCCCGCAGGAGGCGAAGGGCTCTGTGGCATGCCCTGACGCGCCGTTAGGGTGATCCTCATGGTCGACATGCACAGTGCGCGTGCGGATATAGGCGTCATCGGCGGGTCCGGTTTCTACTCCTTCCTGGAGGATGTGACCGAGGTCACGGTCATGACGCCGTACGGGTCGCCGAGCGACTCCCTCTTCGTCGGCGAGCTCGCCGGGCGGAAGGTCGCCTTCCTCCCCCGCCACGGCCGCGGCCACCACCTGCCGCCCCACCGCATCAACTACCGGGCCAACCTGTGGGCCCTGCGCTCGCTCGGCGTGCGGCAGGTCCTCGCCCCGTGCGCGGTCGGCGGTCTGCATCCGCAGTACGGACCGGGCACGCTGGTCGTCCCCGACCAGCTCGTGGACCGCACGAAGGCACGCGCGCAGAGCTACTTCGACGGCGAGATGCTGCCCGACGGCCGGGTGCCCAACGTCGTCCACACCTCCTTCGCCGACCCCTACTGCCCCACCGGGCGCGCAGTGGCGGTCGCGGTGGCGCGCGGGCACGGCTGGGAGCCGGTGGTGGACGGCGGCACGATGGTCGTCATAGAGGGGCCGCGCTTCTCCACCCGGGCCGAGTCGCGCTGGCACGCCGCCCAGGGCTGGACGGTCGTCGGCATGACCGGGCACCCCGAGGCCGTGCTCGCCCGCGAGCTGGAGCTCTGCTACACCTCGATGGCACTGGTCACGGACCTGGACGCGGGCGCCGAGACGGGTCAGGGCGTCTCGCACGACGAGGTCATGCGGGTCTTCGGGGAGAACGTGGGACGGCTGCGCGAGGTGCTCTTCGCGGCAGTCACGGCCCTGCCGGAGACCAAGGAGCGCAACTGCCTGTGCGCGGACGTGCACCGGGGCTGGGACCTGGGTATCGAACTGCCTTGATATCCCAAGCCCCGGCCCGGTATGGAATCCTTCACTCCGGAACATCCGGGGCATCCGGGGTATCCGGGGTATCCGGGTAGAAACAACGGCAGGAAGAAAGGCTCAGCAGTGACGACCAAGACCGGGGTCCTCGGCGGATTCAAGGCGTTCCTCATGCGGGGCAACGTCATAGACCTCGCCGTCGCCGTCGTCATCGGCGCAGCGTTCACGAACATCGTGAACTCGGTGGTCAAGGGCGTGATCAACCCGGTGGTGGGGGCCTTCGGCACGAAGGACCTCGATCACTACGCGTCCTGCCTGAAGGGCCCCTGCGTCAAGAACGCGGCCGGCGAGGTCACCAAGGGCGTCTTCATCCAGTGGGGCTCGGTGCTCAGCGCGACCCTCACGTTCCTGATCACGGCCGCGGTCGTCTACTTCCTGATGCTGCTGCCGATGAAGCGCTGGCAGGACCGCCAGGCGGCCCGTACGCCCGCGGCGCCGGCCAAGGAGACCGAGCTGGAGCTGCTCAAGCAGATCCGCGACGCGCTCGTGGAGCAGCGGCGCGAGCCGGGCTCGGAGACGGTGCCGGCGCAGAGGTAGCCGCCGGCGGGGCCCGCGTCCTCAGATGTGGTGCGGCGGCTTCTCGTCCAGGAAGCGGGCCAGGTCCGCGGCGGAGCCGCCGCCGGCCGGCCGCTCGCCCCAGCCGCGGTCGGTGTCGTCCGAGGACTGCTGCGACAGCGGGTCGTCGAAGATCAGGGCGGCGGCTGCGGGGTTGCGCGGCCGCGGCGCGGGCGCCGGAGCGGCTCCGGCAGTGGCCTCGGGGCCGGTCTCGGGGGCGGTGTCACTCATATCCCCAGGGTACGGGGCGGGGGACGCCGCCCGCCGCGCCCGCGGCGGGCACGCTTCCTCCGCAGCGACGGCGGGAAACCACGGCGCAGCGGACCGGCGGTGCCGAGCCCCCTACTCCGTACGTCCCCCTACTCCGTACGTACGGTCCCGCCGCGCGAGCGGAACCGCAGCCGGTGAGAATCGCCCCATGAGCGAGGACGCGCCCCGCCCCCTGCCGGACGGCGGACCGCCGCACTCCCCCGTACTGCGCCGGATGGCGGGCCGCGGGCGCGAGGAGGAGCACCGGGCGGCCACGCCACTGGAGCTCTTCTTCGACCTGTGCTTCGTCGTGGCGGTGGCCGTCGCGGGGCGGGAGCTCGTGCACGCGCTGGCCGAGGGGCACGCGGCGCACGGCGTGCTCGGCTACCTGATGATGTTCTTCACCATCTGGTGGGCGTGGATGAACTTCACCTGGTTCGCGTCCGCGTACGACACGGACGACGTCCTGTACCGGGTGGTGACGCTGGTCCAGATCGCCGGGGTGCTGATCCTGTCGGCGGGTATCCCGCGGGCGTTCGACGACAACAACTTCGCGGTGGTGTGGTTCGGCTACCTGGTGATGCGGCTGGCGCTGGTCTCGCAGTGGCTGCGGGCCGCGTTCTCCACGACGGGTGCGGAGCGGCGGACGGCGCTGAAGTACGCGGCCGGGGTGTGCCTGTGCCAGGTGGGCTGGCTGGGGCTGCTGTTCCTGCCGGACCGCGTCAAGCCGTGGGTGTTCCTGGTGATGGCCCTCCTGGAGATGGCGGTCCCGACCCTCGCCGAGATGACGCGGGAGACGGCCTGGCACCCGCACCACATCGCCGAGCGGTACGGCCTGTTCACCATCATCGTGCTGGGCGAGACGGTCTCGGCGGCCACGGTCGCCGTGCAGTCGGCGCTGGAGGAGAGCGAGGCGCTCGACGAGCTGCTGCCGATGGCGGCGGGCGGCCTGCTGCTGATCTTCGCCGCGTTCTGGATCTACTTCGCCGTCCCCATCCACCTGCACCTGGCCTCCAACCGGCAGGCGTTCCTGTGGGGCTACGGCCACTACCTCGTCTTCGGGGCGGCGGCCGCGATCGGGGCGGGCATCGAGGTGGCGATCGAGCAGGCCGTCGGCAAGGCGCACGTCTCCACGTTCGCGGCGTCGAGCACGGTGACGGTCCCCGGGGCGCTGTTCCTGTTCTCGGTCTGGCTGGTCCACTCCCGCCACTACAAGCGGGGCCCGGCCCAGCAGTTGGTGCTCCCGGTGTCCGCACTGGCCGTCCTGGCCTGCACGTTCGCGGGCGGCAACGCGGTGCTGCTGGCAGGGCTGGTGGCGTCGGCGACGGTGGTGACGGGAGTCTGGTTGTCCACAAGGAACCCGCCGCTCGCCCAGGCGTGATACGCATGGCTGTATGACGAACGCACCCGCCCCCGGGGCCATGGACGCGCTCACCGACGTCCCCGGCATCCGTGTGGGACACGCGAACCGTACCGGCCCCGGCGCGCTCACCGGCACCACCGTCGTCCTCACCGCGGAAGGCGGCGCCGTGGCCGCCGTGGACGTCCGCGGCGGCGGCCCCGGCACCCGCGAGACCGACGCCCTCGACCCGCGCAACCTCGTCCAGCGCGTGGAGGCCGTCGTCCTCACCGGCGGCAGCGCCTTCGGGCTGGACGCCGCGTCCGGAGTGATGGCCTGGCTGGAGGACTCCGGCCGCGGCTTCCGGGTCGGCCCCGACCCCGCGCAGGTCGTCCCGGTCGTCCCCGCCGCCGCC
>NZ_JBAMDC010000197.1:0-12343 GCF_036961605.1 Streptomyces sp. KLMMK | reverse complement strand
GCGGTGTAGGCGGTGAAGGCGGCCAGGGCGTCGCCCTTGCCGGAGTAGGCCTCGCGGCGGGTGTGCGGGAGGGCGTCGAGGAGCTCGCGGACGGGCGCGGGCGCATCGGGCCGGAACTGCTCGATCTGCCGGTCCAGGGCGACCCGTTGACGGTCGGAGAGCCCCGCGCCGGTGGAGTCGGCGCGCCCTCCCGCCACGTACTGCACCATGGCGTCGCGCTCGTCGGCCAGGGAGTGCGCGAGGGCGAGGGCCGACTCGTCGGCGGTGGCGAGGGCGACGAGGCGTCGGGCCTCCGTGAGGTCGCGCCAGGCCTCGCGGACGCCGGAGGCGCTCGCGCCGAGCACGGCGAGGGCGATGACCGCGACGGATGCGGTCAGTCGGTTCCGTACGCGGGCGGTGCGCTCCGGCACCGCCGTGGCCCGCGGCTTCCGTCCGCCGCCGCCCCCAAGCCGCTTCTTCCGCACCGGTGCTCACAATCTTTTCTCGTCCCACCCCTGGTACTGATTTGACCCTTTCAGCACCTCTGCGGGGCGGGAGTGCCCATCGACCGCCCGGCCACTCGAAGGAGTGAATCTCTATGGGAGATTGACAATCGGCCTGCTTCACTCATCGCACACGTGCCAGGTCAGCACGTCACCTGAAGCAACGCGGAGGTCGCCGACAGGATGCGCACGTGCCTCCGTCGATTTCCGGCATCCGGCACACTGGCCCCATGCGCATCGAACTCGCCACTCGGCCGGGGGATATCCGACACCCGAACGAGGACTTCGTATCCGTCGCCCTGCCCGCCTCGGGTAAGGGCGGCGCGCTGGTCCTGCTCGACGGGGTGACGCCGCCGCCCTCAGGAGAGACCGGCTGCGTGCACGGGGTGCCGTGGTTCACGGCACGGCTGGGCGGCGCGCTCCTCGAACTAGCCGTGGCGGAACGGGAGCTGACGCTGGGCCAATGCCTGTCGGCGGCCGTCTCCCGTACGACGGACGCCCACCGGGACTCCTGCGACCTCGCGCACCGGCGCACGCCGCAGGCCACGGTGGTCGTCGCGCGGTGGGACGACGCGCGCGTGGAGTACCTCGTGCTCTCCGACTCCGCGCTGCTCGTCGAGTCGCCCGGCCGCACGGTGACGGCCGTCCTGGACGACCGCATCGAACGCCTGCGGGCACTGGGGCCGGTGACGGACGCCGCGCGCAACGCCGAGGGCGGCTTCTTCACGGCCGCGGCGGATCCGGGCGTGGCCGCGCGGGCGGTGACGGGTTCGCTCGCACGGGCGGAGGTACGGGCGCTGGCCGCGCTCACGGACGGCGCGGCGCGGTGGGTCGAAGTCTTCCGGGAAGGGGACTGGACGGATTGCCTGGCGGTCCTGGCGAAGGAGGGGCCGCAGGAGCTGATCGACCGCGTACGCACCGCGGAAAGGGGCCCGCAGGGCGGGCTGCCGGGCAAGCGGCACGACGACGCGGCGGCCGTGTACGTGGAACTCTGACGGGCCCCGGCCCCGGCCGGAGCCGGCGGATTCCGGGGCCGGCGGATTCCGGGGCCGACGGGCTCCGGAACCGGTCGGCTACTGCTCCGCGCTCGCGTTCAGCTGGTGCAGCAGCCGGGCCAGTTCCGCCACCTCGCCGCGGTCCCAGTCGTTCAGCTTGCGTACGTACTGCGCGCGGCGGGCGTCGCGGACGCGCGTGAAGCGGGCGCGGCCCTCCTCGGTGATGCGGACCAGGGAGGCGCGGCCGTCGGCCGGGTCCGGTTCGCGGGTGACGAGGCCGAGTTCGCACAGGGCCCGCAGCTGGCGGCTCATCGTGGCCTTGCCGACGCCGAAGTACGCCGCGAGGTCCGTGGCGCGCTGCTGCCCCGCGTCCTCCAGGCGGACGAGGAGGCCGTAGGCCGCCGCCTCCAGCTCGGGGTGGACGGCGCGGGCCATCTCACCGGAGGACGCCCGGGCCCGGCGCAGGAAGACGGCCAGCTCGCGTTCCAGGGAGAGGTAGGCCTGGTCCACACCTCTGCTGTCCGCGGCGCCCGGCCCGCCCTCCTCGGGGGGCGGGGTAGTCGTCTGGTGCACGTCAGGGCCCTCTCCGGGTTTCCGGTTGTTGAAAGTTTTTCCCGTTCGCGGTCTTCACCGCAGCTCCGCCAGTATTTCGCAGGATTAGACCAACGGCAGCACCGCGTCCCCCTATGCCTGGCGCGTCCGTCCCCATAACGTCATTTATGACATGGCCATACCAATGCCTCGCGTCGCCGGCGCGTCATTGGTACTCCCCCCCACGGACCCTTCTGGAAGGCACGCCATGGTCGCGTTCAGACACAGATCCGGCCGCACGGGCCGCAGATCCCCCACGGCGTTACGCACCCGTTCCCCGCTGTCCCCCCTCTCGGTCCTCTCCCTCCTCCTGTCGTCCCTGCTGTCCGCCCTCTGCCTCCTCGCCCTGCCCGCCGCCGCGCAGGACGCGAAACCTCCCGCCCACCCCGAGCGGGACTGGCTCGGTTCCACCCTGCGGGCCCACGAGGACCCCGGCCCCGGCACCCCTCCCCCACCCCGGGCCGCCGCCTCCGTCGAAGGCGTCGACGTCTCCAGCCACAACGGCAACGTCAACTGGGCCGGCCTCTGGAACGCAGGGAACCGCTTCGCCTACGTCAAGGCGACCGAGGGCACGAGCTACACCAACCCGTACTTCGCGCAGCAGTACAACGGCTCGTACGCCGCCGGCATGATCCGCGGCGCGTACCACTTCGCCCTGCCGGACAACTCCGGCGGCGCCGCCCAGGCCGTCTACTTCGCCACGCACGGCGGCGGCTGGTCCAAGGACGGCAGGACGCTGCCGGGCGTCCTGGACATGGAGTACAACCCCTACGGCCCCACCTGTTACGGGATGAGTGCGAGCGCGCTCATCGGCTGGATCAGGGACTTCTTCTCCGCGTACAAGGCGCGCACGGGGCGCGACGCGATCATCTACACCTCGACCAACTGGTGGAAGCAGTGCACCGGCAACTACGGCGGCTTCGCCTCCACCCACCCCCTGTGGATCCCCCGCTACGGCGCCTCCGCCGGTGAACTCCCCTCCGGCTGGGGCTATCACACCATCTGGCAGTACACCGACACCGGACCGACCGTCGGTGACCACAACCGCTTCAACGGCACGTACAGCCGGCTCCAGGCGCTCGCCAACGGCTGACCAGGGCCCGCCGGACCGCCCCACCGGACCGCGAGGCCGGACGACGGGCCCCCGGCACATCGGCGCCGGGGGCCCGGTACTGCTGTCACGCGGGGATGGAGCCGCAGGTGCGGGTCAGCCGCAGGTGCCCGCCGGGCGGGTGCGGGTGACCAGGTCGGTGGTGCCGGTGGTGCCGTCGATCCAGACCACCTGCTTGCCGCCGGCCGCGGCGGCCGAGGTCTGCTCGCCGCGGTTGCAGGAGACGCGCGCCCGGGACGAGCCGTCGGCCGCGAACTGCCAGAGCTTGGCCAGCGTCTCGTTGCGGTACGTCATGTCCGGCACCTCGGCGGTCACCGTCACCGCGCTCTCGGAGACCGTGAGGTCGGAGGCGTGCAGCGCGTCCGCGCCCGTCTCCTTGCTGAGGTCCTTGACGCCGGTGCCGTCGAACGCGGCGCGGCGCACGGCCACCTGCCCCTGGTCCCCGGTCGCCTCGTCCGCCAGCCAGAAGACGCCGGTCGCGTTGATGCCGGTCTGCCCGATCGACTCGGGCTTGCCCAGCTGTCCCATGAGGGTCCTGGTGCCGGTCTTCAGGTCCAGCACCTCGGTGCCGATGCCGTAGTCGTCGCCCTCGGGGTAGAGCTTGGCGTAGGCGACCTTCCCGCCGCTCAGCGACGGCAGGGCCGTGGCCACCTCGGCGCGGCCGCCGTCCACCCAGGTGGGCTGCTTGTCGCCGGTGCGGACGTAGCCGACGTGCCGGCCGCCGACGGGGTCGGCCGTGTCGATGACGACCGTGCCGCCCTCGACGCGCACGCCGCTGACCTCACCGGTCGCGGTGCCGTACACCTTCTTGATCGGCCCGCCCGCCAGGGGCCGGGTCAGGACGTCGGAGCCGGCCGCGCTGTAGGCGACCCAGGCGACGGTCTTGCCGTCGGTGGCCGGGTGGACGTGGTAGCGCCCGTCGTTGGGGCTCATCAGCTTCGGCGAGCCGCTGCCGTCCGTACGGCCGGCCCAGACGGAGTACGCCTCGGAGCCGTCGTCGTTCGACCGCGAGGCGGCCCACCAGCCGCCGCCCGCGCCCGCGCCCGTGCCGGCGGTGTTGAGCCTGGACGAGAGCAGGTCGGTGTCGACGCCGAGGGCCTGCTCCCAGTTGGCCACGATGCCGTGGGCGTTGAAGGAGCGCTGGACGACGCCCAGTTCCTTGGCGGAGGCACCGAGCGCCTTGGCGGCGGCGGTCACCGCGTCACGGCCCTCGGTGAAGCCGTCGAGCGGCGTCATGTACTCGGTCAGCGCCTTGTAGACGATCTTGTCGGCGAGGGTGCGGCCCACGTCCTCGCGGATGTCCCACAGGGCGCCCGAGAAGATGGTGGAGTTCAGGTGCACGCCGCCGCCGTCGGAGCCGAAGCCGACGCCGATGAAGTTCTTGGACGTGGTGTGGCCGTCGTTGAGATCGCGGAAGGCGCACTCGCGCGGGGACTTCGTCCGGCACAGGTCCTCGCCGAGCAGGCCGGCGGCCGGGTCGTCCATGGCCTTGCCGGCGGCGTCGGCGTCGATGGCGTTGCCGAAGTAGTCGGCGATGGCCTCGTTGAGGGCGCCGGACTGGCCCGCGTAGACGAGGTTGGCGCTGTTCTCGACGACGCCGTGCGTCATCTCGTGGCCGACGACGTCGAGGTCGGCGGAGAGCGTCTTGTACTCCTCGTCGCCTCCGCCGTACACCATCTTGGTGCCGTCCCAGAAGGCGTTGATCAGCGGCGCGCCGAACTCGGTGACGCCCACGAGGGAGTTGACGGCCATGCCGCGGCCGTCCAGGCTGTCGCGGCCGTGGACCTTCTTGTAGTAGTCGTAGACCTTGCCCGCGGCCCAGTGGGCGTCGACGGCGCCGGCCTCCGTGGCCTCCTTGCCGAAGGAGGGCTCCGAGGAGCCGAACTCCTTGATCCCGTCGGGCCAGCGGCCGCTCGTCTCGCCGACGTCCTTGCCGCGCGCGTCCCAGGTGGAGATCAGGTTCTTGCTGGAGTCCCACATCCGCGCGTAGTCCGTCATGACGTACTCGTTGCGGGCGGTGTCCTTGTACAGGCCGAGCTCGACGGTCGTGCCGTCGTACTTGACGCCGGAGCCGGTGACGCCGGGGCTGAGCGGGCCGGCGGCGGTGCGGGCGGCGGCCTCGGACGGGCCGGCGGCGGCGCCCCGGGCGCGGTCGCGCAGCGCGGCCGCATCGCCGGTGCCGAACGACTTGAGGCCGCTGTACTGCAGCACCGGGTAGCCGGCCTTGGCGTCGATGTAGACCTCGCGCAGCACGGGGCGGCCGGTGGCCGGGTCGGTGCCGCGCACGGTGACGTGCCGGGTGAGGACGCCGGGGCCCCTGGGGACGACGACAAGGCCGCGCGCGGTGCCCGACAGCGAGCGGGCCTGCTGCGGCGCCGCGCCCTTCGCACGGGCCGCGTCGCTCCTGGCGAGGCGGTTGCCGGCGAGGTCGTGCAGGGTCGCGGCGACGGCCCGTTCGGCGGCCAGCTTCTCGCTCACCTCGGCCTGCGTGCCGGCCTTGAGCCCGGTGAAGTACTTGCCGGAGGTGCCGGTGACGACGCGCTTGCCGTTCTTCTTCTCCATCCGCACGACGTACTGGCCGCCCAGGACGTCGACGCCGTGGTGCTTCTGCTGCAGCCGCACGGTCTCGGCCGCGCCCGCGTTCAGCGTCTGCACGGGCTTCAGGTCCCGGGCCGGTTCGGCGATGCGGTAGCGGTCGCGCTTGCCGGCGAGGTGGCCGCGGGCCGCGTCGGCCGCGCTGCCCGAGGAGGCGGCGGCCTCGCGGATGCCGCCCACGAGCGCCGGGGTGGCGGTCCCCTTGCCCGGGATCACTTCCGCCGGGCCGCCGTCGGCACCGCCCGCGGCCTGGGCGGGTGCCCCGGCAACGATGAGCGCGGCGGCACCGATCAGTGCCGCCGCGCCCGGTATTCCGCTCTTGACGGTCCGTCTTCCTGCTCTGCTGGAACGTGCCTTCGTCTTGCGCAAAGGTCCCCCTCCGAACGTGACTGGTCGGTCACGGAGCTTGGTCGGGGACCATGCAAGCGGTGGGGTTCGCGTCCGTCAACGGGGCAAAGGGGGCAGGGGCCTCTTTACGTGCCGACCCGCCTTTCACTCGCTCACGCGTCGACGGGCTCCCACGACGCGATCCCCGCGGCGTCGCGCAGCACCCGTCCGAACACCACGTCCGCGAAGTGGATGCCGAAGCCGATCGTGCCGGGCTCCGTCATCTCCTCCACCAGGCGCCGGCGGTGGTCCGCGGACTGCCGGGCGTCGTGGTCGACGACGGCCGACCACTCGGGGTGGGCTATCTGGACCGGCGAGTGCAGGGCGTCGCCGAAGGCGATCAGGCGGCGGCCGCCGCCGGTGATGACGTAGGCGGAGTGGCCCGCGGTGTGGCCGGGGGTGAGCATGACGCGGACGCCGGGGAAGATCTCCTCCCCGTCGGCGACCGTGCGCAGGCCGGGCTCCAGGGCGGCGAGGACCTCCTGGGACACGCCGTGCTGCCCGGCGAGGTGGCGGTGCTCCCACTCGGGCTCGCTCATGAGGTGGACGGCGCCGGCCTCGGCGAGCTGCGCGGACCAGCCGATGTGGTCGCTGTGCAGGTGGGTGATGGCCACGGCCTCGATGCCTGCGGGGGTGCGGCCGAGGCGGGCCAGGTTGTCGAAGAGGGCGCCGCCGTTGATCTCCCCCACGGGGGCGCCGGGTTCGGCGGCGTGGGGCCCGGGGCCGAAGCCGGCGTCGATGAGCAGGGCCCGGTCGCCGTGCTCGACGAGGAGGCCGCCCATGCTCGCCACGAGGTTGCCGGTCGCGTCGAGGTACTCGGGGTGCTCCGCCCACACCTCGTCGGTGGTGTCCGGCAGCCAGCCGCGCGGCCTCAGCTGCCCGGCGCCGTCCGGCACGTAGGTGACCTTGATGTCGCCGAGCTGCAGGGAGCGGATGCCGGCGGGGCGGTGGAGGCGGGCGTGGTCGGTCATGGGTGGTTCCGTTCTTCGTGGTGCGGGGTTCCTTGATCGACGACAATAAGCTTCTGACTTGAATGATTCAAGCTGAAAAATTAACTGCTTGATGAAGTTAGTTCCGATTACGATGGCGGTCATGACCACCCCGGAAGCCCACGCCATCGCCGAGCGCCGACTCTGCGGCCTGGTGAACGGCCTCGCCCGCCGGATCGCGGACCACGTGCGCGACCGCGCGGCGGTCCTGGACCTCACCGCGCCCCAGGCCACGGCCCTGCGGGAGCTGTCCGGCCCCATGACGATGCGCGAGCTCGCCGACCGGATGGCCTGCGAGCCCTCCAACGCGACCTTCGTCATCGACAAGCTGGAGGGCCGCGGGCTCCTGGAGCGCCACCCGCACCCCACGGACCGCCGCGCCAAGCAGCTGGTCCTGACGGACGAGGGCACGGCGCTGCGGGAGCGGCTCATGGAGCTCCTCGCCCGGGAGTCGCCGCTGGCCGGGCTGTCGCAGGAGGAGCAGGACGCCCTGCACGGCCTGCTGGACAAGGCCGTCAGCCACACCTGAACCGGAAGCCGCCGGCCACGGCGGAACGGGAAAACGGCGCGGGGCCCGTACCTCTTGTGAAGAGGTACGGGCCCCGCGCCGCTGCGACCGCTACGCCGCCACCGCCACGTCCGCCCCGGCCGGCTGCAGGGCCAGCGCCAGTACCTGGCGGACGTCGGAGACCGGGTGGACGTCGAGCCCGGCCAGCACCTCGGCCGGCACGTCGTCCAGGTCGGGCTCGTTCCGCTTCGGGATGATCACGGTCGTCACGCCCGCCCGGTGCGCCGCCAGCAGCTTCTGCTTGACGCCGCCGACGGGCAGGACCCGCCCCGTGAGGGACACCTCGCCGGTCATGGCCACCTCCGGGCGCACCCGGCGGCCCGACAGCAGCGACGCCAGCGCCGTCGTCATGGTGACGCCCGCGCTCGGGCCGTCCTTGGGGACGGCGCCCGCCGGCACGTGCAGGTGCACGCCGCGCTCCTTGAAGTCGCCCACCGGCAGCTCCAGTTCCGCGCCGTGCGAGCGCAGGAAGGACAGCGCGATCCGCGCCGACTCCTTCATCACGTCGCCCAGCTGGCCGGTGAGCGTCAGGCCCGCGCCGCCCGTCTCCGGGTCGGCCAGGGACGCCTCGACGAACAGCACGTCGCCGCCCGCGCCCGTGACCGCGAGCCCCGTCGCCACGCCCGGCACCGCCGTGCGCCGCTCGGCCGGGTCCTGCGCGGACTCCGGGGCGTGGTGCGGGCGCCCGATCAGCGGGCGCAGCTGTTCCTCGCCGATGGTGAACGGCAGCTCCTGCTCGCCCAGTTCGTGCCGGGCCGCGACCTTGCGGAGCAGCCGGGCCACGGCGCGCTCCAGGTTCCGCACGCCCGCCTCCCGGGTGTACTCGCCGGCGAGCTTGCGCAGGGCGGCGTCCTCCAGGACGACCTCGCCGGGCTCCAGGCCCGCGCGCTCCAGCTGGCGGCGCAGCAGGTGGTCGCGGGCGATGACGACCTTCTCGTCCTCGGTGTAGCCGTCGAGGCGGACGAGCTCCATGCGGTCCAGCAGCGCCTCCGGGACGGCCTCCAGGACGTTGGCCGTCGCCAGGAAGACGACGTCCGACAGGTCCAGTTCGACCTCCAGGTAGTGGTCCCGGAAGGTGTGGTTCTGTGCCGGGTCCAGGACCTCCAGGAGGGCCGCCGCAGGGTCGCCGCGGAAGTCCGAGCCGACCTTGTCGATCTCGTCGAGCAGGACGACCGGGTTCATCGAGCCGGCCTCCTTGACCGCCCGCACGATCCGGCCGGGCAGCGCTCCGACGTACGTGCGCCGGTGGCCGCGGATCTCGGCCTCGTCGCGGACGCCGCCGAGGGCCACGCGGACGAACTTGCGCCCCATGGCGCGGGCGACGCTCTCGCCCAGGGAGGTCTTTCCGACGCCGGGCGGCCCGACGAGCGCGAGCACCGCGCCCCCGCGCCGCCCCCCGACCACGCCCAGCCCCCGGTCGGCGCGCCGCTTGCGCACCGCCAGGTACTCGGTGATCCGCTCCTTCACGTCCTCCAGGCCCGCGTGGTCGGCGTCGAGGACGGCCTTCGCGCCGGGGATGTCGTACGCGTCCTCGCTGCGCTCGTTCCAGGGCATCTCCAGGACGGTGTCCAGCCAGGTGCGGATCCAGCCGCCCTCGGGGCTCTGGTCGGAGGACCGCTCCAGCTTGTCGACCTCCTTCAGGGCCGCTTCGCGGACCTTTCCGGGCAGGTCGGCGGCCTCGATGCGGGCGCGGTAGTCGTCCGGTTCGTTCTCCGGGTCGCCGCCCAGCTCGGCGAGCTCCTTGCGGACGGCCTCCAGCTGGCGGCGGAGCAGGAACTCGCGCTGCTGCTTGTCGACGCCTTCCTGGACGTCCTTGGCGATGGACTCGGCGACGTCCTGCTCGGCGAGGTGCTCGCCCAGCCATCCGACGGCGAGCCTGAGCCGGGCCACCGGGTCGGCGGTCTCCAGGAGCTGGACGCGCTGCTGGAGCGTCAGGAAGGGCGAGTAGCCGGAGTTGTCGGCGAGCTGGCCCACGTCCTCGATCTGCTGGACGCGGTCGACGACCTGCCAGGCGCCGCGCTTGCGCAGCCAGCTGGTGGCGAGCGCCTTGTACTCCTTGACGAGCTCGGCGACGGCGCCGGGGAGCTCCGTCTTCGCATCGGGAACAGTCGGGGCGGTCTCCTCCATCGCGGTGCCCTCGACCCACAGGGCGGCCCCGGGTCCGGTCGTCCCCGCGCCGATGCGCACCCGGCGGACGCCGCGGATGAGCGCGCCGGGGTCGCCGCTGCCGGAGAGCCGCCCCACCTGGTCGACGCTGCCGAGCGTGCCGACACCCGCGTAGGTGCCGTCGATCCGTGGCACGAGCAGCACGAGCGGCTTGTCGCCGCCCCGCGCGGCGGCCTGGGCGGCCTCGACGGCGGCCCGCACCTCGGTGTCGGACAGGTCGAGGGGCACCACCATGCCGGGCAGGACGACCTCGTCGTCGAGGGGCAGCACGGGCAGGGTGAGCGGTGTGGACGTCGAAGCCATGATCTCCCCTTAGGCAGGCAAGTTGAGCTATGCCGACTCAATGCGGGGCGCTTCGCGGATGTTCCCCCTCCGCCGTTCGCTCTGAGCGATCGCGGGCGGAGGGGCGGCTGCCGGCAGCCCGGGCTCACCCCTTCGGCCCAGCAGGGAGCCCGCCCCTATTGTTCCCGCCGGAACGCCGCAGGACCGGTCAGGCCGCGGCCGCCGGCCCCGGGAACGCCCGCCGGTAGTCCGTCGGGGTCACCCCGAAGTGCAAGGTGAAGTGGCGCCGCAGGTTGGCGGCCGTGCCCAGGCCGCTGAGCTCGCTGACGCGCTCGACGGACAGGGCCGTCGACTCCAGCAGCGACTGCGCGCGGCCGAGGCGCTGGGCGAGGAGCCACTGCAGCGGGGTCGTGCCGGTGGCGGCCTGCAGACGGCGGAAGAAAGTGCGGGTGCTCATGCCGGCGCGGGCGGCGAGGTCCTCGACGGACAGGGGGCGGTCGAGGTGCTCGCGGGCCCAGTGCAGGACGGGGGCGATGCCCTCGTCGCCGGCCTCGGGCACGGAGACGTCCACGTACTGGGCCTGCCCGCCGGGCCGGTGCGCGGGCACCACCAGGCGGCGGGCGAGCTGGTTGGCGACGTGGGCGCCGAGGTCGCGGCGGACGAGGTGGAGGCACAGGTCGAGGCCCGCGGTGACGCCGGCGCTGGTGAGGACGTCGCCGTCGTCGACATAGAGGACCGAGTCGTCCACGCGCACCCGCGGGTGGCGGCGCGCGAGGGCCTCGGTGTGCATCCAGTGGGCGGTGGCGCGGCGGCCGTCGAGGAGGCCGGCGGCGGCGAGGGCGAAGGCCCCGGCGCACAGGGAGACCATGCGGGCCCCGGAGTCCGCGGCCCGGCGCAGGGCCTCCAGCAGGCCGGCCGGCAGTTCGCGCCCGCCCTCGATGCACGCCTCGGGCACCGACGGCACGATCACCGTGCCGGCGCCCTCCAGCCCTTCCAGGCCGTGCGAGGTGCGCAGCGTGAGCCCGAAGGGGCCGGGCTGCGGCGCGCCCCCGCCCACCGAGCACACGCGCAGGTCGTACCAGGGGTCGGCGAGGTCGTGGTGCGGTATGCCGAAGACGGTGCAGACCACCCCCAGCTCGTAGAGGTCCCACATGGGGACGTCGTCGTCGATCACGGCCACGGCCACGGTTCCGGCACTCATGATCAGCAGCCTAGGCGGGCGTGGCAGGAATTTTTCGCAGGGCGTCACTTCTGCCACTGTCGGGCCCCCCGGGCCGGTGCGAGGCTGGTCGCACTTGATCAACTTCTGTGACACACGGGGAGAAACCACCCATGAAGGTGACCGTTCTCGGCCTGGGTTCGATGGGTACGGCCCTGGCCGGCGCCCTCCTGGAGGCCGGCCACGAGACCACCGTCTGGAACCGCTCGGCGGGCAGGGGCGAGGCCCTCGTCGCACGGGGCGCGGCCCGCGCGGCGACGGCGGCGGAGGCCGTCGGCGCGAGTCCCCTGGTGCTCGCCTGCCTGTCGGACTACGACGCCGTGCACAGCCTCCTCGACCCCCTGGCTGGCGAGCTGCGCGGGCGCACGCTCGTCAACCTCACCTCCGGCACGCCCGAGCAGGCCCGCGCGAGCGCCTCCTGGGCCGCCGGGCACGGCATCGGCTACCTCGACGGGGCGATCATGTCCACGCCGCCGGGGATCGGCAGCCCGGCCGTCATGCTGCTCTGCAGCGGCTCGCCGCAGGCCTTCGCCCGGTACCGGGAGACCCTGGCGAGCCTGGGCGAGCCCGTCGGCCTCGGGGACGACGCCGGTGCCGCCTCCCTCTACGACACCGCACTGCTCGGCATGATGTGGGCGACGCTCGGCGGCTGGCTGCAGGGCGTGGCGCTGACGGGCGCCGACGCGGTGGACGCCGTGACGTTCACCCCTGTCGCGATCCGCTGGATGGCCGCGGTGAACGGCTTCATGAGCACGTACGCGCCCCAGATCGACGCGGGCGTCTACCCGGGCGACGACGCCACGCTCGACGTCCACCTCGGTGCGATCGAGCACCTCGTGCACGCGAGCGCATCGCGCGGCCTAGACCCGGCGCTGCCGGGGCTGCTGAAATCCTCCATCGAGCAGGCGGTCGCGGCCGGCCACGGCGGCGACGGCTACGCCCGCCTGATCGAGGCCGT
>NZ_JBAMDC010000196.1:0-12353 GCF_036961605.1 Streptomyces sp. KLMMK | reverse complement strand
CTCCACGCTCACGCCGAAGTCGGTGGCGATGCCCGCCAGGCCGTTCGCGTACCCCTGGCCGACCGCGCGCACCTTCCAGGCGCCCGCCCGCCGGTAGACCTCCACGATCACCAGGGCGGTCTCGGCGCCCAGCCGGGGCGGGGTGAACGTGGCGAGGACCGAGCCGTCGTCGGTGCTGCGGACGGTGGCCGTCGGCTCGATGCCGGCGAAGCTCGCGCCCTGGGCGTCGGGGCTCGCGGTCACCACGATCTTCTCGATGCCGGCCGGGACGGCGGCGGTGTCCACCACGATGGCGTCGGGCGAGCCGCCGGAGGCGGCGCGGTGGGTCACGCCCGGACCGGAGGGCTGGTTGTAGAAGACGAAGTCGTCGTCGGAGCGCACCTTGCCGTCGGCGGTGAGCAGCAGGCCCGATACGTCGAGCCGCACCGGGGCGGTGACGTCCACCGTCACGCGGGCGACGGAGAGAGGGATGTTCGAGCCGGGTGTCATAGCGGTCATGCCCGGGTAACGAGCGGCCGCTCTTTGCGGTTCCATTACCGAGCTGCCGGTTCCGTCCGGCTCAGCCCGGTGGCGGCCGGGCCGTAGTGCGGCCGCGGCCCGGCCGGTGTGCCGGTTTCCGCAGGTCAGCCCGGGTTCCAGCGGGGCGGCTCGGCCGCGCAGAACTCGCCGCCGACGCGGCCGTGGCCCTCCCGCTGCGTTCCGCTCTCCGCGGCCAGCAGGGCGGCCGCGTAGGGCTCGGAGTCGTCCTGGGGCTCGTAGCCGAGGGCGCGGGCGGTCGACAGGTCCCACCACAGCCTGGTGTTGGCGGAGCTGCCGTAGGCGACGGTGTGGCCGACGCCGTCGGCCGTCAGGGCGGCGTGCACGAGCCGGGCGCAGTCGCCGGGGCTCAGCCAGACCGACAGCATGCGCACCGACACGGGCTCGGGGAAGCAGGCGCCGATGCGCAGGGAGACGGTCTGGATGCCGTGCCGGTCCCGGTAGAGGGAGGCCAGGTCCTCGCCGAAGCACTTGGAGAGGCCGTAGAAGGTGTCCGGGCGGTGCGCGGTCTCCACGGGCAGGAGCGGGGCGCCCTCCGCGGGGACGGGCGCGAAGCCGACGGCGTGGTTGCTGGAGGCGAGGACCACGCGCCGGACGCCCGCCTCCCGGACGGCCTCGTACAGGCGGTACGTGCCCTCGACATTGGCGCGCAGGATGTCCTCGAAGGACGCCTCCAGGGGGATGCCCGCCAGGTGGACGACCGCGTCCACGCCCTCGACGGCCTTCCGCAGCGCCTCGCGGTCGGCGAGGTCCGCGGTGACCGCGTCCGGCTCGCCCGGCACCGGCCGGGCGTCGAACAGGCGCAGCCGGTGGCCGAGGGCGGGCAGCCGGGTGCGCAGGTGGGTGCCGATGCGGCCGGCCGCGCCGGTGAGGAGGACCGTGCGGGATGCGGGCATGGCGCCTGGGCCTCCTGAGGCGGTCCGGAATCCGGAAGAGGAAGCGCACACGTTAAGGAGCCGGTGCGGGGCGGTCAAGGAGGCGCGGGCGGCTTTCGGCGGGTGGTGCCCTTCCAGGTGCCTCCCTTCCAGGTGCCTCCGGGCGGGCTTCCCGGTGGCCTCTCAGGAGGCCGCCCCCGTCGGAACATCTCAATCCGCTTATTCCACCGGCGAGATGACGATCGTCACGAAATATCGACGGACCCCGCTCTGCTGCACCCACCGGAGTCATCACTGATCACAGGGAGCACACACATGCCGAGCCCCACCGCCGCACAGGAGACCGTCGTCCAGGGAACCGTCGCCAAGGGATACGAGGGTGTCCGCGAGGAGTTCGAGGCCACCTTCGCCGAGGAGCGGGCCGGGCACTCCGCCCAGCTCGCCGCCTACGTCGACGGCGAGCAGGTCGTCGACCTGTGGGGCGGCCCCGGCATGGAGGGCGACTCGCTCACCGGCGTGTTCTCCTCCACCAAGGGCGCGGCCCACCTCGTCGTCGCCCTCCTCGTCCAGGAAGGCGTGCTCGACCTCGACCGCGAGGTCTCCCACTACTGGCCCGAGTTCGCCGCAGCCGGCAAGGAATCCGTCACCCTGCGCGACCTCCTCGCCCACCGGGCCGGAGTCGTCGGAGCCGAGGGCGGCTTCACGCTGGAAGAGCTCGCCGACGACCGCGCCATAGCCGAGAAGCTGGCCGGTCAGCGGCCCCACTGGCGCCCCGGCACCGCCTTCGGCTACCACGCCCTCGTCATCGGCGCCCTGACCGGCGAAGTCGTCCGCCGCGCCACCGGGCGCACCATGCAGGAGACCTACGAGGAGCGCATCCGCGCCCCCTACGGCATTGACTTCTACATGGGCCTGCCCGAGGAGCACGAGCCCCGCGTCCTCGACATCCAGCCCATGGACCCGACGCCCGGCCAGAAGCGCGCCCTGCTCGAGGGGGCCTTCGGCCCGCGGAGCCTGACGGGCATCGCCTTCAACCTCAACCACCCCCGGCCCACCGTGCTGGAGGACCTGCCGAACCACCGCGTCATCCGCGCGGGCGGCCCCGCCTCCGTCGGCGGCATGGCCTCCGCGCGCGGCCTGGCCCGCATGTACGCGGCCGCCATCAGCGGCGTCGGCGGCAGGGAGGCGCTGCTGACGCCTGCCACCGCCGCCGACTTCGCCCAGATCCACTCCGTCGGCTACGACGTGGTCGCGCGCCAGCACCAGGCCTTCGGCCTGGGCTTCGGCGCCCTGGGGGACAAGTACCCCTTCCTCGGCGCCCGCGCCTTCGGCCACGGCGGCGCCGCCGGCTCCCAGGCCTTCGCCGACCCCTCCAACGGCCTGGCCTTCGGCTTCAACCGCCGCCGGTACGGCTTCCGGGACGACAACGACCCGCAGGTCGCACGCCTGGCCAGGGCGGTCACCGAGGCGGTGGGCCGCTGACTCCCGGGGGCCTTCCCGCCGCCGCCCCTCAGCGGGGGGATACGAAACCGCATTCGTAGGCCGCGATGACCGCCTGGGTGCGGTTGCGGACGCCCAGTTTGGCCAGGGCGCCCGCCACGTGGGTCTTCACCGTCGCCGCGCCCAGGACGAGCTGTTCGGCGATCTCGGCGTTCGACAGGCCCCGGGCCATCAGGCGGAGGACCTCCGCCTCCCGGTCCGACAGCTGCGCGCGCAGCTGTCCGGCGGCCGTCCTCGCCCGGCGGGCCTGCGCGTGTTCCGCCGCGAGGGCGCGCACGGCGGCGGGGAAGAGCAGTGAGTCGGTGCGGGCGACGAGCCGGACGGCCTGGACGAGTTCGTCGGCGCCCGACCGCTTCAGGAGGAAGCCGCTGGCGCCGGCGCGCAGCGCGTCGTACACGTAGCTGTCGTTCTCGAACGTGGTGACGACGATGACGCGCGGCGGGGAGTCCATGCCGCCGAGCAGCTGCTCGGTGGCCCGGATCCCGTCGACCTCGGGCATCCGTACGTCCATCAGGACGACGTCGGGGCGCAGTTCGCGGACGACGGAGACCGCTTCCGCGCCGGTCGTGGCCTCGCCGACGACCTCCAGGTCCTCCTCGGCGCCCAGGATCGCCCGCAGGGCGGTCCGCACCATGCGCTCGTCGTCGGCGAGCACGATCCGCAGGGGCGCCGTCACCGGCCCGCACCCCCGCCCAGCGGCAGGCGGACGGCGAGCCGCCACACCCCGTCCCGCTCGCCGGAGCTGCTGCTGCCGCGCAGCAGCCGGGCCCGCTCGGCTATGCCCGTCAGACCGCGGCCGCCGCCGGTGCGGCGGTGCGCGCGGCCGGGGGCCTTGTCGGGGTTGACCGGATTCTCCAAGGCGACCTCCACGGCGTCGTCGTGCACGGTGATCCGCAGCAGCACGGGCACCCGGCCCGCGTGCCGCAAGGCATTGGTGAGGCCCTCCTGCACGATCCGGTACGCCTCGCGGGAGACGACCGGCGGCACGCCGTGCAGGGCCGGGGGTGCGGCGAGGGTGACGGTGCCGCCCGCGGCGCGGGTGCGCTCCAGCAGCCCGTCCAGGTCGGCGAGGGTCGGCGCCGGCGCGGCGGACGCGGCGCCGTCCTCGCGCAGCAGGCCCAGGACGGAGTCCAGCTCGCCGACCGCCTCGCGCGTCGTCTCCTCGATCGCGGCCAGCGCCTGCCGCGCGAACTCCGGGTCGGCGTCGAGGACCTTGCGCGCCGCGCTCGCCTGCAGGGTGACGGCGCTCAGCGCGTGCCCGACGGAGTCGTGCAGTTCGCGGGCAAGCCGGTTGCGCAGGGCCAGCCGCATGGCGTGCTGCTCGGCCTCGGCCAGCCGGTCGGCGGCCGTCGGGCCGAGCAGGAGGGGTGCGCAGCGGGCCAGGAGCGCGCCCGCGGCCCCGGACGCCGCGGCGAGCAGGACCAGCACCACCAGGCCGGCGGGCAGCGCCAGCAGCGTCCACGGGAAGGACAGGTCCCCCAGCCCGTACGGGGCGTCGCCGCCCCCCGGGACGCCGGTGAACGGCAGGGCGATCAGCATCAGCGCGAACGGGGGCGTGGCCAGCGACATGCCGCTCACGATGCCGCCGGCCAGCAGGTGCAGGGTGTACCACAGGGCGGTCCGCCCGCGCGCGGCCCGCGAGTCGCCCGGGCCCGTCGCGAGGGCCTCCTCCGGCACCCCGCACAGGGCGCGGGCCGCCGCCGACTCCAGCGTCCGGACGAGCGGCACCAGCGCGGTCACCGCCGCCGGCACCAGCGCCAGCGCGAAGACGCCGAACTGCCGGCCGACGGTGGAGGGGAACAGGATGTTGGTGTCCCTGACGAAGACCGCCGTCAGCGTGCTCGCCAGCAGGTAATACGGCATCAGCAGCGCACCGCCGAGCAGCAGGTGCACCCACCGCAGCCGGGCGCGGCGGCCCACCAGGGCACCGGCGCCGCGCCGGAGGAGAGCCGTCACAGCGCGGCGGCCGGGGCGGGGCGCTGGACGAAGAAGCGTGTGCCGGCGGCGAGGACGAGCAGACCGATGATCACTTGCACAGCGTAGGTGACGGCCGTCGTCGCGGCCGGTGCGGCCGAGCCGGTGCCCGCGAGGAGCGGCAGGCAGGCGGCGACGGTCACCGCGCGGAGCACGCGGTGCTTGGTGGCGTGGTCGTCCGGGACGGTCGTCGTACTGGTCATGTGAACAGCCTTCCGTCCGGCAGTCGCCGGCGCGTCACCCTGACCGGCGGACTGCCTCCGCCGCGAGGCGGAGGGAGGGCTGGTTCTCAGGCAGGGGAAGAAGGCCCCGCGAGGGCGGAACGGCGGATGGACCGATGGACGGACCGATCGCCGGACGCGCATAGTGGGGGTGCATGGAGAGCCTCGCCCCCGCACACTTCGCGCCCGAGACCGTCTACCTCAACACCGCCGCCACCGGGCTCGTGCCCGCGCCCGCCGTCGCCGCCATGACCGAGGCCGCCACCGCGTTCTCGCTGGGCCGCCCCGGCGCGGAGGACCACTTCCCCGTCGTGGAGGCCGTCCGCGCAGCCTTCGCCCGGCTCGTCGGCGTGCCCGCCCGGCAGGTCGCCACCGGGGGTTCGGCCGCCGTCTTCTGCGGGCTCGTCGCCCAGTCGCTGCCCGAAGGGTCGGAAGTCCTGTGCGTGGAAGGGGATTTCAGCTCCCTCGTCAACCCCTTCCACGTGCGGCCCGGACTGATCGTCCGCACCGTTCCCCTGGAGAAGGCCGCGGACGCGGTGGGGCCCGGGACCGCGCTCGTCGCCGTCAGCGCCGTCCAGTCGGCCGACGGCCGCCTCGCCGGCCTCGCGGCGATCGGCGAGGCCGCCCGCGCCCACGGCGCCCGCACGCTCGTCGACCTCAGCCAGGCCGCGGGCTGGCTGCCCGTCGACGCGGGCGCCCACGACTTCACCGTCTGCGTCGGCTACAAGTGGCTGATGGGGCCCCGCGGCACGGCCTACCTCACCGTCCCCGAGGACCTCGGCGGCCTCACCCCCGTCTTCGCCGGGTGGGTGGCGGGGGAGGACCCCTGGGACAGCACGTACGGACAGGTGTCGCTCGCCCGCTCGGCCCGCCGCTACGACGAGAACCCCGCCCTCCTGCCCTACACCGGCGCCCTGGCCGGCCTCCGGCTCGTCGAGGAGCTCGGGACGGAGCGGATCGCCGCGCACGACCGGGCCCTCGCCGGACGCTTCCGCGCGGGGCTCGCCGCGCTGGGGCGCCGGCCCGCTCCGGCGGAGGACTCCGCCGTCGTCTCGGTCCCCGGCCTCGGCCGCGCGGCGGAGCGCCTCGCGGCGGCGGGCGTACGCGTCAGCGCCCGCGCCGGAGGACTGCGGGCGTCCTTCCACCTCTACAACAGCACGGCCGACGTGGACCGTCTCCTGGAGGCACTGGCCTGACCTGACCGGGCGGTGACGCGGCGGCCCCGCCGCGCCGCCGCCCGGACCGGCTATCCCACCGGCGTGAAGTCCCGTGCCCCCACGAATTCCGGGCGGCGGGACGGGGCCGCGAACGGCTCGACCGCCGTGTTCTCCACGCTGTTGAAGACGATGAAGACGTTGCTGCGCGGGAAGGGCGTGATGTTGTCGCCCGACCCGTGCATGCAGTTGCAGTCGAACCACGTCGCCGAACCGGCCGCACCCGTGAACAGCCGGATGCCGTGCCGCCCCGCCAGCGCGGCGAGCGCGCTGTCCGACGGCGTGCCGGCCTCCTGCATCCGCAGGGACCGCTTGTAGTTGTCCCGCGGCGTCACGCCCGCGCAGCCCAGGAACGTCCGGTGCGACCCCGGCATGATCATCAGGCCGCCGTTGGTGTCGAGGTTCTCCGTCAGCGCGATCGACACCGACACCGTCCGCATCCGCGGCAGCCCGTCCTCCGCGTGCCAGGTCTCGAAGTCCGAGTGCCAGTAGAACCCGGAGGCCCCGAAGCCCGGCTTGACGTTGACCCGCGACTGGTGGACGTAGACGTCCGAGCCGAGGATCTGCCGGGCCCGGCCCACCAGTCGCGGATCATGCACGAGCCGCGCGAACACCTCGCTGATCCGGTGCACTTCGAACACCGACCGCACGTCCTGCGCGTGCGGCTCCACGACCGCTCTCTCGTCGGCCCGCACCGCCGGGTCGGCGACCAGCCGGTCGAGCTCGGCGCGCAGGACCCGCACCTCGTCCGGCGTGAGCATCTCGTCGACGGTGAGGAACCCGTCGCGTTCGTAGCCCGCGAGACCGGCCGCGTCGATCGGCCCGGGTGCGGCGGCGCCGGATCCGGAGGCGGGCCCGGGCCACACCACGGGGTCACGGCGCGGGACGGCCTCCTCGTGCGTGCCGCGCGTGGGGTAGAGGTCGGTGACCGCGGCCATGGTTCAGCCCTCCTCCGTCAGCAGCGGGTAGACGCCGTTCTCGTCGTGGTCCTCCCGTCCGGTGACCGGCGGGTTGAAGACGCACACGCAGCGGAAGTCGGTCCTGGGGCGCAGGGTGTGCCGCTCGTGGCCGTCGAGCAGGTACATCGTGCCGGGCGAGATCCAGTGCTTCTCGCCGGTCTCGTCGTCGGTGAGCTCGGCCTCGCCCTCCACGCACAGCACGGCCTCGATGTGGTTGGCGTACCACATGGAGGTCTCCGTGCCGGCGTAGAGGACGGTCTCGTGCAGGGAGAAGCCGACCCGCTCCTTGGCGAGCACGATCCGCTTGCTCTCCCACGTACCGGACCCGGCCTTGACGTGGCGGTCGGTGTTCTCGATGTCCCGGAGGGAACGGACGATCATGGGTTGTTCCTTTCGTTGGGTGTCTGTGGTGGGCGTCAGGCCGTCTCGCGGACCGCGCGGGCGAGGATCCGCAGGCCCTCGTCCAGCTCCTCGGGGGAGATCGTCAGCGCGGGCAGCAGCTTGAGGACCTCGCCCTCGGGGCCCGACGTCTCCACGAGCAGGCCGAGCTCGAACGCCCGCCGGGCGACCTTCGAAGCCAGGGTCCTGTCCGCGAACTCCAGTCCCCACACGAGCCCGCGGCCCCGGTGGTGCGCGCCCAGCTCCGGGTGTTCGGCGCAGATCGCACGCAGCGCCTCCTCGGCCTGCTCGCCGCGGGCGAAGGTCTGCTTCTCCATCTGCCCGTCGGTCCAGTACGCGTCGAGCGCCGCGGCGGCGGTGACGAAGGACGGGTTGTTGCCGCGGAACGTGCCGTTGTGCTCGCCGGGCTCCCAGACGTCGAGCTCGGGGCGGAAGAGGGTGAGCGACATGGGCAGGCCGTAGCCGCCGATGGACTTCGAGAGGGTCACGATGTCCGGGGTGATGCCCGCCTCCTCGAAGGAGAAGAAGGCGCCGGTGCGGCCGCAGCCCATCTGGATGTCGTCCACGATCAGCAGCATGTCGTGGCGCTCGCACAGAGCGGCGAGCCCGCGCAGCCACTCGGGGCGGGCCACGTTGATGCCGCCCTCGCCCTGCACCGTCTCGACGATGACGGCGGCCGGGGTGTTCAGGCCCGAGCCCTGGTCGGCCAGCAGCCGCTCGAACCACAGGAAGTCCGGCACCTGATCGTCGAGGTAGTGGTCGAACGGCATCGGCGTGCCGTGCACCAGGGGGATGCCCGCGCCGGCCCGCTTGAAGGCGTTGCCGGTGACGGCGAGCGAGCCCAGCGACATGCCGTGGAAGGCGTTGGTGAAGGAGACGATCGCCTCGCGGCCCTTGACCTTGCGGGCCAGCTTCAGCGCGGCCTCCACGGCGTTGGTGCCCGTCGGGCCGGGGAACATCACCTTGTACGGCAGGTCGCGCGGGCGCAGCACGACGTCCTGGAAGGCCTCCAGGAACGCGCGCTTGGCGGTGGTGCCCATGTCCAGGCCGTGGGTGACGCCGTCGCGTTCGATGTAATCGATCAGGGCGCGTTTGAGGACCGGGTTGTTGTGCCCGTAGTTGAGCGCCCCGGCGCCGGCGAAGAAGTCGAGGTACGTGTGGCCGTCCTCGTCGTACATCCGGCTGCCCTGGGCACGGTCGAAGACCGCGGGCCAGCTGCGGCAGTAGCTGCGCACCTCCGACTCCAGGGTCTCGAAGACGCTGAGTGCGGGCGGGGTGATGGTCATGGGGGTGCTCCTGTCGGTGCGTGAGGGGTCTCGGGCAGGGGCGTTCGCAGTGCGCGCGGGGCCTCAGTACGTGAGGGGGCCGATGCGGTGCAGGACCTCGGGGTCGTGCCCCGGCTCGGGGAACAGCCCGCCGGGGAAGAGGACTTCGCGCTCCACGGGCGCGCGGTGCCGCTCGGCGAAGGAGGCGAACAGGCGGTTGGAGGCGGTGTTGCCGGGCGTGACGGTGGTCTCGATCCCGTCGATGCCGGTCTCGCTCTCCCGGGCGACCCGTGCGACGAGGCCCTCCAGCAGCGCGGCGGCCAGGCCGCGGCCGCGGTGCGGGCGGTCCACGGCGACCTGCCACACCACGAGGGTGCGGGGGCGGGAGGGGCGGACGTAGCCGGTGACGAAGCCGGCGGGCTCCCCGTCGCCGGTGCGGCGGGCCACGGCCGAGGTGGCCGCGAAGTCGCGGCACCACAGCAGGTAGCTGTACGAGGAGTTGAGGTCCAGGGTTCCCGAGTCGCGGGCGATGCGCCAGATCGCGGCTCCGTCCTCGACGCGCGGGACGTCGAGGACGAGGTCCTCCGGCATTTCCGGGAATTCCCGGAGAGGTACGGAACGGGCACGTGCAAGGTCTGCTTGTGCTGCGGTCATGCGGAGGGAATTTACCGATGCGGATCGGAAATCGCACCGGGGGCCCGGGTTACCCGGGGGTGGGTGTTTGTGTTATCGCGCGGAGGCGCGGGGGCGCGCAAAGCGGGTGGGAGATGGGATGGTTTGCCCGCTTATATCCGGGCAAATCAAAGGCTGTGTGGAGTGCGTCACAAGTGATCGCGCGGGGTCGTGAATTCCCTTGGCGAAGCGTAAGGAAATCACTGCGTTTAGGGTGCGGAAAAGCGGGCATGAGAATGCGCGGAGAGTTGTCTCCGGAATTACCGGAGAGGAGTTCCGGGGAATTGCCTCGGGTCGCGGCCGGCCGGGCCGGCCGCGCATCGGCCGGGGCGTGGCCACGCCCCGGCGACGGCCCCTTGGCGGGCGGGAGGAGCGGGCTCGTACAGTGCGGTCCATGAGCGACAGTGGGGTGCTGCACATCAAGGGGCGGGTGCTCGTCGGCGCGGACCCGGACGGCGGGGTGCGCGACGAGCTGTGGGCCGTCGACGGCCGGATCACCTTCGAACGGCCGGTGGGGGCGCGGGACGTCACCACCGTCGAGGGCTGGGCGCTGCCCGGCCTCGTGGACGCGCACTGCCACGTGGGCCTCGACGCCCACGGCCCGGTCGACGAGTCCACCGCCGAGAAGCAGGCGCTCACCGACCGGGACGCGGGAGCGCTGCTGCTGCGCGACGCCGGCTCCCCCTCGGACACGCGCTGGATCGACGACCGCGAGGACCTGCCGCGCATCATCCGCGCCGGGCGCCACATCGCGCGCACCCGCCGGTACATCCGCAACTACGCGCACGAGATCGAGCCGGACGACCTCGTCGCGTACGTGGCGCGGGAGGCGCGGCGCGGGGACGGCTGGGTCAAGCTCGTCGGCGACTGGATCGACCGCGAGACGGGCGACCTGTCCTCCTGCTGGCCGCGCGGGGAGGTCGCCGCCGCGATCGCCGAGGCGCACCGCCTCGGGGCGCGCGTGACCGCGCACTGCTTCGCGGAGGAGTCGCTGGCGCCGCTCGTGGAAGCGGGCATCGACTGCATCGAGCACGCCACCGGGCTCACCGAGGAGACCATCCCGCTCTTCGCCGAGCGCGGGGTCGCCATCGTGCCGACGCTCGTCAACATCGCGACGTTCCCGCGGCTCGCGGACGGCGGCGAAGGGAAGTTCCCGCGCTGGGCGGACCACATGCGGCGCCTGCACGCCCGGCGCTACGAGACGGTGCGGGCGGCGTACGACGCGGGCATCCCGGTCTTCGTCGGCACGGACGCGGGCGGCTCCCTGGCCCACGGCCTCGTGGGCCAGGAGGTGGCCGAACTCGTCAAGGCCGGCCTGCCCCCGCTCGCGGCCCTCTCGGCCACCACATGGTCGGCCCGGTCCTGGCTCGGCCGCCCGGGCCTGGAGGAGGGCGCCCCGGCGGACCTCGTCGTCTACGGGACGGACCCGCGGGCGGACGTCAGGGTCCTGGGCTCACCGAAGCGGGTGATCCTGCGGGGGAGGGTGATCCGCTAGGGCCGGGCCGTCGCGACATCCAGGCCGCCACCGCCGCGCCCGACACGTTGTGCCACACCGAGAAGACCGCCGCCGGCAGCGCCGCCGCCGGGCTGAAGTGGGCCGTGGCCAGCGACGCCGCCAGGCCCGAGTTCTGCATGCCGACCTCGAAGGCCATCGCCCGGCTGGAGGGGCGGCCGAGCCGGGCCAGGCGGCCCGCCGCGTAGCCGAGGGCCAGTCCGAGGCCGTTGTGGAGGACGACGGCGAGGAGGACGAGCGCGGCCGCGTCCTTGATGCGGGAGGCGCTGCCCGAGACCACGATGAGGACGAGGACGGCGATCGTCAGGGCCGAGAGCGCCGGCAGGGCGCGCAGCACCTTGCCGACCCACCGCCCCGCGGCCATCCGCACGAGCGCCCCGCCGAGCACCGGCACGAGCACGGTCTTGAGGATGTCGGTGAGCATCGCCCCCGCGTCCACGTCCAGGAACCGGTCCGCCAGCAGCAGCGTCAACGGCGGGGTGACGAGCGGCGCGACGAGCGTGGAGACGGTGGCGACGGACACGGACAGGGCGACGTCCCCGCGCGCGAGGTACGTGACGACGTTGGACGCCGTGCCGCTCGGCGCGCAGCCGACGAGGATCACCCCGGCGGCCAGCTGCGGCGGCAGCCCGAGCACCGTGGCGATCAGCCACCCCAGCCCCGGCATGATCACGTAGTGGGCGACGAGGCCGAGCCCGACGGCCCAGGGCCGCTTGGCGACGGCGCGGAAGTCGTCGCCGGTGAGCGTGAGGCCCATCGTGAACATCACGACGCCCAGCAGCCAGGGAACGGCCGGCGCCCAGCCGGTGAAGTGGGAGGGCGCGGCGAGCCCCACCCCTCCGGCGGCGACGACGAGCAGGGGGAACACGGTGACAGCCAGCCGCATCGTCCGGTCGGCGGCTGTCGGGGCTATCGGCGGGGTCGGCATACGGCGGCACCTTAGCGATCAAGTCCGCCTCCCGAACAGGGGGTGACGCCGGCTCAGCCCTCGGCCAGCGCCTTGCCGAGGGCCTCCGCGAAGCGGTCCGTGGTGGCCCGGTCCCGGACCGCGAGGCGCAGGTAGTCCGGGCCGAGCCCCGGGAACGTGTCGCCGCGGCGCACCGCGAACCCCAGCCCCCGCAGCCTGCCCCGCACGGCCGCGGCGCCCCGCACCCGGATCAGCAGGAACGGCCCGGCCGCCGGACCGTGGACCCGGACCCCCTCGAACTGGCCCACCGCGGCCGC
>NZ_JBAMDC010000195.1:0-12361 GCF_036961605.1 Streptomyces sp. KLMMK | reverse complement strand
CGGCGCGCGCACGTCTCCCTGGGCTGGGCGTCGGGCACGTCGGCCGAGTGCCGCTTCGCCTGGATCGGCGGCACCGAGCGGGACCGCCTCGACGTCACCGCAGGGGGCCGCTTCCTGTCGCTGGACCCGCTGGACGCGGAGCTCGGACCCGACCCGCACGTACCACTGATCGCCGACTTCGCGGCGGCGGTGCGGGAGGGGCGGGCGCCGGCCTGCCCGGTGACGGAGGCCGTCCTCGTGGACGACGTCATCACGGCGGCCTGCTGGGCGGCGCGTTTCCGCAACGCCTGAGCGGCTGTTGGCGGAACCCCGCGAGGCGGACGGGCGCAGGAAACAGCAGGTGCTGAAGTTGCTCGATGACGGCCCTATGTGACGGTCATTCACCTGCTGTTCACTCTGCGTTCACCATCCACCCGTGCGGGCCGCGCGGGCGGACGTTTCGCCGCCCGGGGGAGGGGTGCCGGGGGTCCTTGAGGGCGGCACCCCCTGAGCGATTAGCGCGATCATGACAACTCGTTCCGTCCGGCCGCTCATTGCCCGGTGCGTGATGCACGCGACCCCCTGTATCGCCGCCCGGAAAGCAGTTAGGTGTGTAATGCACGGGTAATGCGTTCCTCCGCATCTCGCAATGAAGACGCAGCTGGTGGGGTCCATGGTTGCAGCTGAGACGGAATCAATTCCTCCAAAATCTCTGGAGGAATCGAATAGTTCGGGACTGTACCAATCAAGCGTCAAGTGGCCTTCTGCGTCCGTTTTTTGACGAAAAATTTCTCTTTCACGAGGAGGTAATACACAGGTAAAGTGTTGGTCTCTGCAGTCGTGCACAATTGGCTGCAGGCGGACGGCGCCATGCCCCGAGGCTGTGGCACCGCCATGCCGCTCGCATGCTCGTCATGCTCGATCCGACCCGACCACACCGCGCCCGGCGTCATGCCGCAGAGCGCAGGAGGCAGGCCATCATGAAGTCCCTCATCGACAACGCGCGTTCCTTCGCCGCCACGCACGTGGCCGATCCGGAGCGTGCCGAGAGTTTCCGCGCCCTCGAGGCGGGCCAGTCGCCCGAGACGTTGTTCATCACGTGCTCCGACTCCCGTGTCGTGCCCGCGCTGTTCACCGGGGCGTCCCCCGGAGAGCTCTTCGAGCTCCGTACCGCCGGGAACATCGTCCCGGAATACCGCAGTGACGCCCCCTCGGGCGAGATCGCCACGATCGAATACGCGGTGCGCGTGCTGGGCGTCCGCGACATCATCGTGTGCGGGCACTCCCACTGCGGTGCCGTCACCGCCTTCGTCCGCGGCGACGACCTCTCGTCCGTCCCCGCCGTCCAGGGCTGGCTCGAGCGGGCCGTTCCCGCCGACGCCCCGGCCCGGGCGGTCGAAACCTTCACCCACGACATGGCGGAGGCCGTGCAGCGGCACTCCGTCGCCCAGCTGGAGACGCTCCGCTCGTACCCGTGCGTCCAAGAACGCATCGAGCAGGGCACGTTGGGGTTGCACGCCTGGTACTACGAGGTGCACACCGGCGCGGTCGAAGTCCACCTCCCCGAGAGCGACCCGGTGTCGTTCGGACCCCTGTGACCCGTCCTCAAGTGACCTCCAAGGGACCCTCACCCATGTTCTCCGCCCTCAAGCAGCCCGCCGTCCTGCGTCAGGACGCGCTCGCTTCGCTCGTCGTCTTCCTCGTGGCCCTGCCGTTGTGCGTCGGCGTGGCCGTGGCCTCCGGGGTTCCGGCCGAACTCGGCCTGATCACCGGCATCGTCGGCGGTCTCGTCGTCGGCTCCCTGCCCGGCAGCACGTTCCAGGTCAGCGGCCCCGCGGCCGGGCTGACCGTGCTCGTCTTCGAGGCCGTCCGGGAATTCGGCCTGGGCATGCTCGGCGCCATCGTGCTCGCCACCGGCGTGCTGCAACTCGTCCTCGGGCTGCTGAAGTTCGGCCGCTGGTTCCGTGCGATCTCCGTCTCCGTCGTGCACGGCATGCTCGCCGGCATCGGACTCGTCCTGATCTTCGGGCAGTTGTACACGATGGCCGGCGTCAAACAGCCGCGCTCCGGCCTGGACAAGATCGCCGGGATCCCCGGCCTGGCCGCCGACATCTTCACGGACAGCTCCGCCCTGACCGCCTTCGCGGTCGGCGCGGGGACCATCGCCGTGCTCGTCGTGTGGAAGAAGCTGCCCGCCAAGGCCCAGATGGTGCCGGCGCCGCTGGTGGCGGTCGCCCTGGCCACGGCCGTAACGGTGCTGGGCGGCCTGGACGTCGCCAACGTCGAGGTGCGCGGGCTCGCCGACGCCATCCAGCCGCCCGGGCTGAACGACCTGACGTCGCTGGGCGGCGTCGCGGTCCTCGGCACCGTCATCGCGTTCACCCTGATCGCATCGGCGGAGACGCTGTTCAGCGCGGCCGCGGTCGACCGCATGCACGACGGGCCGCGCACGCACTACGACAAGGAGCTGCTGGCCCAGGGCGTGGGCAACGCGGTGTGCGGCGTGCTCGGCGCCCTGCCCATGACGGCGGTGATCGTCCGTAGCTCCGCCAACGTCCAGGCGGGTGCGAAGACGTCGCTCTCCCGCATCCTGCACGGCGCGTGGCTGCTGCTCTTCGCCGTGCTGCTGCCGGCGGCGATCGGCGTCATCCCGCTGGCGGCGCTGGCGGGCGTGCTGGTCCACGCCGGCTGCAAGCTGGTGCCGGTGAAGGAGCTCGGCCCGCTGTGGCGCGAGCACCGCGGCGAGGTCGTCGTCCTCGGCGTGACCGCCGTCGCCATCGTGACGACCAGCATGTTCGAGGGCGTGGTGCTCGGCATCCTGCTGGCCGTGGTGAAGACGGCGTGGGACACCTCGAAGGTCCAGCTCGACGTCCGCGAGCTCACCGACGGCCGGATGGTCGCGACGGTGGTGGGGAACGCCACGTTCCTGCGGCTGCCCCGGATCCTGGAGACGCTGGAGGCCCTCCCGCAGGACCGGCCCATCGAGATCGACCTGTCCGGCGTGCGCCATCTGGACCACGCCTGCCGGACGGCCTTGGAGGGCTGGGCGGCCCGGCACAACGCCCCCGGCACCGAACCGGTGCTGATGCGGCATCCCGAGCCGGAGAAGGCGGCGGTGTAACCGGCCAACGGCGGTCGTGCCACGGCCAAGTGAGTGCGCGTCACTTGGTAAACCGTTGACACTGGCTTGGCCAACGCTTTACGGTCTGTTGCAGCGGCACAAATGCACTGTCATCGCCGCAATTCCTCACTTATCGGAGGCGCGTTATGGAAAAGCTCATCAAGAAGATGGCGCAGGAGAACGTCTGGCGCGGCTGGGTGGCCGCCAACTCGGCCCAGGCCGCGAAGGACGGCTGCATCAGCGCCGCCCCCAAGGCCGGCTGCATCAGCGCGGCGCCCAAGGCGGGTTGTATCTCCTGACGACCGGAGACTGACCGAAGCGAGCGGAGTGGACCGTGACCACCGTGTGTGCGCGGTCCACTCCGTGCGTACCGGCCCCGTCAGCGCCGTACGGGGCCTTCCGTTCTCCGAGCACTCCCGGGGTGGCACATGGATGGGCAGCCGACGGCCGGCGTCGTCGAGCAGATCAGGGACATACCGATCTACCGCGCGTCGATCGAGCGGGGACACTTCCCCGTACTCGAGAAACCCGAGATAGCCGACGGTTTCCCGGACAACTGGATGACTCCCGCCCTGGAGAAGGCGCTTGAGGCGGGGGAGGCCGAGTTCGTCCTCTCCACGGGCACCAACCACGCCCGGATGCAGATCATCCGGCCCCCCTACTTCCTGCTGAACTCCTACTACCGGCTGTGGAGCGAGCACCCCGACATCTCCGGCACCTGGGAGCAGGGCTGCCGCAGGGTCTCGCTGACCACGGTGCTGGCGACCGAGCACGTGGCACGGGTCAACGCCAAGAAGCGCGGGGCCGAGCCGAGCCCCGTTCCGGACCTGGACGACCGGCGGCTCGACGAGCGGACGCTCTACCTCAACCTCCGGCTCGACCCCGCGCTGTGGACGCGCGAAGACGTCGAGCGGATGCTCGGGGAGATCGAGACGGCCCGCCGGGAGCACCCCGAGGGCCGCTACCACCTGGACTGCTCCGGCTACCACCTGGCGCATCTGGTGCACAAGGCCCGGGCGTGGGGCCTGTGGGAGGCCTTCCCGCGGCCCGACAGCATCATCCACGCCTACGAATACACCCCGGCCAACGTCCGGCGGTACCTGCACGAGCACTTCGCCTGCCCGGTCATCGACCTCTTCGGCAGCACCGAGCTCGGCTACCTCTACTACAGCGACCGCCACGGCCGCTACCGGCCGTACCTCGACAAGATGAGCGTCGAGCTGATCCCGGTCGCCCCCGGCAGCACGCTCTACAGCCTCATCGTCTCCAGCGTCCGCAATCCGTACATGCCGCTGATCCGCTACCGCTCCGGCGACTGCGCGCGCACCCTCGACGGCACGCCGGACCCCACCAAGATCTCCAGTTTCTGCGGCCGGGAGAAGGAACTGCTCGCCGCGCCGGACGGGCCCGTGGCCCAGGGAGACCTCGACGAGCGCATCAGCGCCGCCGCGCCCGGGGTCTTCCTGCACCAGCTGCGCGTGGAGGACGGCGGCACGACGGCCCGGCTGCTGTACACGACCTTCGACGGCGATCCGCTCGGGCAGGCGCAGGGCGCGGCCCTGGAGCGCGGCGTCCGCGAGCTGACGGGGCTGCCGTGCGCCCTGGAGCACCGGGAGCACATTCCCATCGGGAAGTCCGGCAAGTACGCCTGGCTCGCACGCGACCTCTGACCATCAGGACTACGGGAACGGGACGAACCCCATCATGGCCACTACTCCGCAGCCGAACACGCCTTCGAACATGCCTCCGAAGGTCTCCGCCGACGACCTCAAGGCGCTCCTCGGCGAGCAGCTGCACGCCGAAGTGGTGCGGTACTTCACCGGCAGCACGGGCGGGGCGCCCGACTACGTCGAGCGCCAGGTCCTGGAGGCCCTGCGCTACCTCTACCTGGTCTCCGCCCACCGCGAGCGGCTCAGCGGCCTCTTCCTGCCGGTCGAGCAGGAGATCGACGAGATCTGGCACTACCTCATCCTGCAGACGCGCGAGTACCGGGAGCTGTGCGAGGAGCGTCTGCCGGGACGTTTCTTCATCCACCACCGCAGCATCGCCTACGAGGACTACCAGCAGGAGCCCGGCCGCGAGCAGGTCATCGAGGAGGCGCTGCGCTGGATCCCGCTGTACGTCGCGGAGTTCGGCCCGTTCGACGAGGGCGCGCTGCCCCACTGGACGATCGTGCGCTTCCTGCACCGGCAGCTGGACATGCCGCTGGAGGAGATAGCCGCGCTGGAGCCGATGCAGGCGGCGTAGCACGCCGTCCACCGACACGCAGGGAGAGGAAGCCATGGGCGCTCGGCCCGCCGCACCGGCCACGCACGGCACCCCGGGGAGCGCCACCGGCCCCGAACAGAAGCGGATCATGACCGTCCTGGTGATCTCCCAGGTCCTCAGCGGAGCGGGCCTCGCCGCCGGGATCACCGTCGGCGCGCTGCTCGCGGAGGACATGCTGGGTTCGACCGGCCTCGCCGGCGTACCCAGCGGGCTGTTCACCGCCGGCGCGGCGCTCGGCGCCATGGTCATCGGCCGCCTCAGCGAGCGCTGGGGCCGCCGGCCCGGCCTCACCCTCGGCCACGCGACCGCCGCCCTCGGCAGCCTCGGGGTCGTGGTGGCGGCCGCCGTGGACATGGTGCCGCTGCTGTTCCTCTCCCTCTTCGTCTACGGGGCGGGCACCGCCGTCAACCTGCTCGCCCGGTACGCGGGGGCCGACCTCGCGCCGCCCGCGCGCCGGGCCAGTGCGGTGAGCACCGTGCTCCTGGCCACCACGTTCGGCGCGGTCGTCGGCCCCAACCTGGTGACCGTCACCGGGGACGTCGCGCACGCCTGGGGCATTCCCCGGCTCGCCGGACCGTTCCTCCTGGCCGTCGTCGCCTACGCGGCGGCCGCGGTCGTCATGGGCACCTCCCTGCGGCCCGACCCGCTGCTGCGGGCCCGCGAACTGGCCGCGGCGGAGGCGGCCGAACGGGCCGCCGCGGGCGGTGCGGACGGGCCGGCCGGGGACGGCGGCGCGGGGGAGCGGGCCCACGTGCGCGGAGTGGCCACCGGGACGGCGGTGATGGTCCTCAGCCAGCTCGTGATGATCGGCATCATGACGATGACGCCCGTCCACATGAGCGCCCACGGGCACGGCACCCAGGCCACCGGCCTGGTCATCGCCCTCCACGTGGCGGCGATGTTCCTGCCGTCCCCGCTCACCGGCAGGCTCGTCGACCGCTTCGGCGCGCCGCGGATCGCCGCGGCCGCCGGGGTCACCCTGCTCCTGGCCGGGCTGCTCGCCGCCCTCGCCCCGCCGCACCAGGGCGCGGCCCTCGCCGCGGCGCTCGTTCTGCTGGGCCTCGGCTGGAACTTCGGCCTGGTCAGCGGCACCGCCATGATCACCGAAGCGGTGCCGCTCGCCACGCGCGCCTCGACCCAGGGCCTCGTCGACGTCGCCATCGCCATCGCGGGCTCCACCGGCGGGACGACCTCGGGCCTGGTCGTCGCCGGCAGCGGCTACCCGGCCCTCGCGGCCGGCGGCGGCCTGCTGGCCCTGGCGATCGTGCCGGTGGTCGCCTACTCCTCCACCGGCCTCCGCAGCCGCGCCACGAACTTGTACCGGTCGCCGCGGTAGACCGACCTGACCCACTCCACCGGCTCCCCCTGGGCGTCCAGGGAGTGGCGGGAGAGCATCAGCATCGGCAGGCCCACGTCCGTGCCGAGCAGGCCCGCCTCGCGCGGCGTGGCCAGGGACGTCTCGATGGTCTCCTCCGCCTCGGCGAGCCGGACGTCGTAGACCTCGGCGAGCGCGGTGTACAGCGAGGTGTACTTCACGAGGCTGCGCCGCAGCGCCGGGAACCGCTTGGCCGACAGGTGGGTCGTCTCGATCGCCATAGGCTCGCCGCTGGCGAGCCGCAGCCGCTCGATGCGCAGGACGCGGCCGCCCGTCGCGATGTCCAGCAGCTTGGAGAGCCGGTCGTCGGCGGTGACGTAGCCGATGTCCAGGAGCTGGGAGGCCGGCTCCAGGCCCTGGGCGCGCATGTCCTCTGTATAAGAGGTCAGTTGCAGCGCCTGCGAGACCTTGGGCTTCGCGACGAACGTCCCCTTGCCCTGGATGCGCTCCAGCCGCCCCTCCACGACCAGTTCCTGGAGCGCCTGGCGGACGGTGGTGCGGGAGGTGTCGAACTCCGCGGCCAGGGTCCGCTCCGGCGGCACGGGGGTGCCGGGGGGCATGGTTTCGGTCATGTCCAGCAAATGGCGTTTGAGGCGGTAGTACTTGGGAACGCGCGCGGTCCGCGCGCCGCCCGGCACGCTGCCGCTCTCGGCCGTACCACCGTCGGTCGCCATCGTCCGCCTTCCCGACTCCGATCCTGCTGCTGTCACCGGCTCCTCCGTCTGTCGCGGTCACATGGTGGCACGGGCAGAGCCCGAGGGGCCCGGAGACGCCCAGGTCGACCTCGAGGTGTCGGTCCGGTAACGGAGCCGACAGCGACTCTTATACACCCTTGACACCCCAAAAGGTCTAGGCCAAGCTGCGGGCACTGGTCTAAACCATTAAAGACCACATTCGGTCCTTGAGGAGAGTGCTGTGAAGCGAGGGCTCATAGCGGCGACGGGTGTCGCGGCCATGTTGGTGAGTGTTGCCGCCTGTGGGTCCGGCGACAGCGACAAGGGATCGGGCGACGGCGGCAAGGCCAAGAGCCTGACCGTCTGGTTCATGGACGGCTCGAACCCGCCGGGCTGGACCAAGTCCGTCCAGGCCGAGTTCGAACAGAAGACCGGTGCCAAGCTGGACGTCCAGATCCAGAAGTGGGACGGCATCCAGCAGAAGCTGACCACGGCCCTCTCCGAGTCCAACCCGCCGGACGTGGTCGAGGTCGGCAACACCCAGACCCCCTCCTACGCGCAGACCGGCGGCCTCGCCGACCTCGCGGACCTGAAGAAGGAGATCGGCGCCGACTGGTCCGAGTCCCTCAACAAGCCCGCGGTCTTCGAGGGCAAGCAGTACGCCGCGCCGTGGTACGCCGCGAGCCGCGTCGTCATCTACAACAAGAAGGTCTGGGCCGACGCGGGCATCACCGAGGTCCCCAAGACCCGCGCGGACTTCTTCAAGGCCCTGGAGGCCATCCAGAAGAAGGGCGAGGCCGAGCCGCTCTACCTGCCCGGCCAGAACTGGTACTTCTTCGACGGCCTGACCATCGGCACCGGCGCGGACCTGGTGAAGAAGGACGGCAAGAAGTGGGTGTCCAACCTCGCCGACCCCAAGGTCGCCAAGGCCATGGAGATCTACAAGCAGTACCAGGCCTTCAGCAAGGCTCCCAAGGACAAGGACGAGGCCACCCCGCAGCAGGCCGACATCTTCGCCAAGGGCAAGACCGGCGCCTTCATCGGCATGGGCTGGGAGGCGGGCACCGCCATCAAGGCCAACCCGGCCATCGAGAAGGACCTCGGCTACTTCACCATCCCCGGTGAGACCGCCGGCAAGCCCGAGGGCGTCTTCCTCGGCGGCTCCAACCTCGCCGTGACCGCGGGCAGCAAGAAGCAGGAGCTCGCCAAGGAGTTCCTGAAGATCGCGCTGTCCGACAAGAACGAGGGCGCGCTGGCCAAGGAGGTCGGCTCGATCCCCAACAAGGAGTCCCTGCTGGCGCAGGTGAAGGGCAACCCGGCCGCCGAGGCCGCGGCCCCGGCCGCCAAGGGCGGCGGCACCACCCCGCTGATCCCCGAGTGGGCCGCGGTGGAGAACGCCCCGAACCCGATCAAGGCGTACATGACGGCCGTGCTCAACGGCAAGTCCCCCGAGGAAGCCGCCAAGCAGGTCGAGGCGGACATCAACAAGCGCCTCAGCCGGAAGCAGTGACCCGACGGGCGGGCAGGGGGTCGTGAACGACGGCCCCCTACCCGGCCGCGCACCAAAGCAATACCGTTCGACAGGGGAGAAGGCGGACGACGATGTCAGCGCAGATCGAAGAGGCGGCGGCCACCGGGCCCGCCTCCCGGACCGGCAAGGGCGCCGCCCCGCCTCCCCGCCGCGGACCCGGCCGGCTCGTCCGGGGCACGCCGTATCTGCTGATCCTCCCCGCCGCCGCCGTCACGGTACTGCTGCTCGGCTGGACGCTGCTGAAGAACGGCCTGCTGTCGTTCCAGAACCTCGGCCCGCGCCAGCTGATCCAGCACCTCACCGAGTGGACCGGCACGGACAACTACGCCGAGCAGCTCGGAAGTTCCGAGTTCTGGGCCGTCACCGGGCGCTCGGTGGTCTTCACCCTCGCCAACGTCGTCCTCATCATGGCGCTGGGCTGCTTCATCGGCCTGCTCCTCGCCCGCCTCGGCACCGCCCTGCGGCTGATGCTCTCGCTCGGCCTCGTCCTCGCCTGGGCCATGCCCGTCGTGGCGGCGACCACCGTCTTCCAGTGGCTGTTCGACCAGCGGTTCGGCGTCGTCAACCACGTGCTGGACAAGCTCGGCTGGCACTCCATGGCCGGCTACAGCTGGACCAGCGGGCAGTTCTCCACCTTCTTCGTGATCACCGTGCTGATCGTGTGGCAGTCGGTGCCCTTCGTGGCCATCAACCTCTACGCGGCGACCACCACGATCCCCAAGGAGCTCTACGAGGCGGCCGCGCTGGACGGCGCGAACGCCCGGAAGCAGTTCACCTCGGTGACCTTCCCCTTCCTCAAGCCCTTCTTCCTGGCCACGACGTTCCTCGAAGTCATCTGGATCTTCAAGTCGTTCACCCAGGTGTTCGCGATCAACGAGGGCGGGCCGGACCGGCTCACGGAGACCCTGCCCGTCTACGCCTTCCAGGAAGGCTTCGGCAGCCAGCACTTCGGGATGGGCGCCGCCGTCTCCATCCTGACCATCGTGATCCTGCTGGCCCTGACTGCGTACTACCTGCGCCTGGTGCTCAAGCAAGAGGAGGACGAGCTGTGAGGCGATCGACCCTGGGCCGGATCTGGCCGGGAGCGACCGCGGTCGTTCTCTTCCTTGCGTTCGTGTTCCCCGTCTACTGGATGTTCAGCACGGCCTTCAAGGCCAACAAGGACATCGTCAGCGAGGACCCCGTCTGGTTCCCGGCCAGCCCCACCTTCGAGCACTTCGAGCGGGCGGTGCAGGCGGACGGCTTCTGGACGCTGGTGCGCAACTCCTTCACCGTCACCCTCGTCGCCGTCGCCCTGTCGCTGGTGATCGCCCTGTTCGCCTCGTTCGCCGTCGCGCGGATGCGGTTCAAGGGGCGCAAGAGCTTCATCCTGGTGATGATGATGGCCCAGATGGCCCCCTGGGAGGTCATGGCCCTCGCGTACTACATCATCGTCAGGGACGCGGAGATGCTGAACAGCCTCGTGCCGCTGATCGCCATCTACACCGTCATGGTGCTCCCCTTCACCGTCCTGACGCTGCGCGGCTACGTAGCCGCCGTGCCCAAGGAGCTGGAGGAGTCCGCGATGGTCGACGGCTGCACCCGCACCCAGGCGTTCATCAAGGTGATCTTCCCGCTGCTGGCGCCGGGCCTGATGGCCACCTCGCTCTTCGGCTTCATCACCGTCTGGAACGAGTTCCCTTACGTCCTGATCCTCAACAAGGACGCCTCGGCCCAGACCCTCCCCGTGTGGCTCACCGGATTCCGCACGGCGTTCGGCGACGACTGGGGCGCCACCATGGCCGCCTCCTCGCTCTTCGCCGTGCCCATCCTGATCCTCTTCGTCATCCTCCAGCGCAAGGCCGTCGGCGGCCTCACCTCCGGCGCAGTGAAGGGTTAGGGGCCCACTTCTCCATGGACACGGACACGCTCACACGCAACGCCCTCACCGTCCTGCAGCCCGGCTTCACCGGCACCGCCGCCCCGGCGTGGCTGCTGCGCCGGCTCGGCGAAGGGCTCGCCTCCGTCGGCCTCTTCGGCCGCAACATCACCTCGCCCGAGCAGCTCTCCAAGCTCACCGCGCAGCTGCGCGCCGAGTGCGGCGACGTGCTCGTCGCGATCGACGAGGAGGGCGGTGACGTCACCCGGCTGGAGGTGCGCACCGGCTCCTCCTTCCCCGGCAACCTCGCCCTCGGCGCCGTCGACGACACCGGGCTGACCCGGGCCGTGGCCCGGGAGCTGGGCCGCAGGCTCGCCGCGTGCGGCGTCAACCTCAACTGGGCGCCGTCCGCCGACGTCAACTCCGACCCGGACAACCCGGTCATCGGCGTCCGGTCCTTCGGCGCCGACCCGCAGCTCGTCGCCCGGCACACCGCCGCCTACGTCGACGGCCTGCAGTCCGCGGGCGTCGCCGCCTGCACCAAGCACTTCCCCGGGCACGGCGACACGGCCGTCGACTCCCACCACGACATGCCGCGCATCGACGCGGACCTCGCCACGCTGCGGGCGCGCGAACTGGTGCCCTTCCATGCCGCGGTCGCGGCCGGCACCAAGGCCGTCATGAGCGCGCACATCCTGCTGCCCGCGCTCGACGCGGACCTGCCGGCGACCCTCAGCCCGGCCGCCCTGCACGGGCTGCTGCGCGCGCCCGTCGCCGACGGGGGCCTCGGCTTCGACGGCCTGATCGTCACCGACGGCATGGAGATGCGGGCCATCGCCGGCACCCACGGGATCGAGCGGGGAAGCGTGCTGGCCCTCGCCGCGGGCGCCGACGCCATCTGCGTGGGCGGCGGACTGGCCGACGAGGACACCGTGCTGCGGCTGCGCGACGCGCTCGTCGCAGCCGTACGCGCCGGCGAGCTGCAGGAGGAGCGGCTCGCCGACGCCGCGGCACGGGTGCGCGCCCTGGCGCGCTGGACCTCGGGGGCGGGTGCGGCCGAGGAGGGGAACGCGCCTGCCCCCGAGGTGGGGCTGACCGCGGCCCGGCGTGCCCTGCGGGTGACCGCTTCGCCCGCGCACGAGCCCCTCGCCGGGCCCGCTTATGTGGCCGCCTTCACCCCGCTGGCGAACATCGCCGTCGGTGACGAGACCCCCTGGGGCGTCGGCGCCGAACTGGCCCGGCTGCTGCCCGGCACGGAGACCGGCACCTACGGCCATGACGCGGCCCATGCCTGCGACGTGCTCGCGGCCGCGGGCGGACGGCGGATCGTCGCCGTCGTACGGGACGCGCACCGGCACGGGTGGATGGCGGAGGCCCTGGACGCGCTGCTCGCGGCGCGGCCGGACACGGTCGTGGTGGAGATGGGCCTGAACGAGGCCCCCGTGCGCGGCGGTCTGCACATCGCCACCCACGGGGCGGCGCGCGTGTGCGGCGCCGCCGCCGCGGAGGTCATCGCGGGCGCCGGAGGCTGACGGCCGGTCCGGGAAACGCCGGA
>NZ_JBAMDC010000194.1:0-12451 GCF_036961605.1 Streptomyces sp. KLMMK | reverse complement strand
CGGGCCCCCTCCGGTCGCCCCGGTGCCCGGCGTCCACGCCGGCCCCCCGGTTCCCGTGGTTCCCCCTGTCCCTGACGGCCCCTCGGGACTGCCGGGCCCCTCCGGGCTCACCTGGCCCCCCGTCCCCTCCGGTCCGTCCGGCCCCTCCTCGGCCCTCGGCTTGCCGGCTCCCGGCCTGGCGTCCCCGGGCTTGTTCTCCGCCGCCCGGACGTTTCCGGTCACCGACACCGGCCGGTCCTCGCGCAGTTGCCTGAAGAGCTGGTCGGCGTCCGGCTGCACCAGTTCGTCCCGGTTGGGGTTGTACGGGTACGGGCGGCGCGGCACGGTCAGGAACTGCGCGCGCTCGCTCGGGACGGTCCGCACGGTGCGCACCAGGTCGTACATCTTGCGCAGCGAGTCGAGGCCGGCGTCCGTGGTGAGCGAGGACGTGGCGGCGTCCAGCACCGGGTAGAGCCGCGTGGGGTTGAGCAGCACCCCGTCGCTCTGCATCTCCTTGAACAGCGCGCCGAGGAACTGCTGCTGCCGACCCATCCGCTCGGTGTCGCTGCCGCCGCCGAGGCTGTAGCGGGCGCGGACGTACCCGAGCGCCTGCTCGCCGTTGAGGGTCTGGCGGCCGGCCGGCAGCTTCAGCCGCGCCTCCTGGTCGTCGACCGCCTGCTTGAGGCACACCTCGACCCCGTCCACCGCGTCGACCAGGTGCTTGAAGCCGCTGAAGTCCACGATCACGTGGTGGGTGATGCGGATGCCGCTGAGCTTCTCGACCGTACGGATCGTGCAGGCCGGGCCCGCCTGCTCGAACGCCCAGTTGAACTGCGCGAAGCGCTCGTTCGTCTCGGTGCCGTCGGGCCGCCGGCACCGGGGGATGACCGACATCAGGTCGCGCGGCAGGCTGACGGCGGTCGAGCTCTTCCGGTCGGCGGCCACGTGCAGCAGGATCGTGGTGTCCGAGCGCTGGGTGCCGCTGTCCTCGCCGTACTGGCCGTTGCCCGCGCCGCTGCGGGTGTCCGAGCCGATGATCAGGATGTTCTGGGCGCCCTTGACCAGGGCCGTGGGGCGCTCCTTCTCCCAGCGCCGCAGCTCGTCCGCGGTGGCCGTGTCCGTCCTGATGTTGCCGTTGAGCCGTTCGTACAGGTACCAGCCCAGCGCGACCACGGCCAGCACCGTCAGCGCCGTGCCCAGAGCGAGCCAGCGCAGCCATCGGCGGCGACGGGGCGCGGGCGGCGGCTCGTCCGGCTCCTCGAAGAAGGCGGAGCAGGACGGCGTGGCCGGGGGGCCGGGCCTTCCTGGGCTCTGGGTCACGGTGGCGCTGCGTCCCTCCTCGGGGTGCCGTCATCGGTCCGTACGCCGATCATCGCCCGAGTGCGGCCCCGCGGCAGCGTCAGAGGGCCGTCACGGTGACGCGCTCACTCTCCCGGCGCTTGTCGAGGCCGCCGCCGGAGAGCCGGTCGAGGTGGCGGCAGAGCACCACCGAGCCGCCGGAGGCGAGCGGGGCGAACAGCCCGGCGGACAGCCCGTCCCAGGAGTCGTAGGGCAGCCCGGAGAGCATGCGCGAGCCCCCGCCGAGCCCGTGCTGGTGGGCGTCCGTGCGGGCCCGCTCCACGAGCTGGGCACCGGTCAGCTCCAGCCCGCCCACGGCGAGCGCCGGGGCGCCGGGGTCGACCGGGGCGTACGGGGCGAAGCGGTCGCCCTGGGCGGGCACCTCGACGGCGTAGTCGGTGAAACCCGCGGGCGGCTGGGGGAACCGGCCGCCCAGGGGGCGCAGGGCCAGTGCCACGCGCTCGCCCGAGCACGCACGCGCCTCCTCCAGCGCGTCGGGCCCGCTGACGACGAGGTCCGCGGCGGCCGGATCGCCGCCGACGTCGGCCAGCACGCCGACGGACGAGCAGGCCAGCAGCCACACGGCCGTCTGCCAGTGGGCGGGCAGCAGCAGGGCGAGCCGGTCGCCCGGCTCGGCGGCGAGATCGCCCTGGAGGAGGTTGGCGGTCTTCGCCACCCAATTGGCGAAGGTGGCAACGGACAATTCCACGCGCTCGCCGGTGGCGTCGTCGTAGAAGGTCACGAGCGGGCGGGACGGATCCGCGGCGAGCGCGGATCGCAGCAGGTCGGCGGGGGTGCGATCGGTGGCGTTCATCGGCGCCAGCGTACGCGGCGGGGCGCGTGCGGGTCAGCCGGAAGGGCGGCGCCGAAGGGGTACGGGGAGAACCCGTGGGCCACTTGACGAATGGACAGATTTATAGGGGTATGCCCAAGATTTTCGGTATGCGTGGAATCCTTGTCTCGACGACCGTGACCGCCTGCGCCGCCGCCCTCACCCTGCCCTTCCTCGCCGCCCCGTCCTCCGCCTCGCAGTCCACCCACGACCCGGGCCTCCCCGCGCGCTCCGTGCCCGGCAGCACCCAGTCGCTGCCGCTCGTGCCGCTGCACGCCAAGAACCGCACGTCGGGCCCCGGGCCCACCTCGGAGCAGGGCCTGCCCCAAATGGAGGTCAAGCCCTTCTCGCTGGTCGGCATCGTCTGGGACGACGCCGGGGCCGAACTCCGCGGCCACGCCCAGGTGCGCACCCGCCCCGTCGGCGGCCAGGACTGGGCCGGCTGGCAGGAGATCTCGACCCACGACGACGACCGCCCCGACAGCGACTCGGCCGAGGGCCGCGCGGGGCGGCTGCGCGGATCCACCGCGCCCCTGTGGGTCGGCGCCTCCGACGCCATCCAGGTCCGCGTCCGCCCCGAGGCCGCGACGCCCGCGACCGGCCGCACCCCGGCCGGAGCCCTGCCCTCCGGGCTGCGCCTGGAACTCGTCGACCCGGGCGCCGACCGCACCCGCTCCGCCGCGCCCCCCGTCCCCAGCGAGAACGAACTCGCCGCCTCCGCCGCCAACGTCCCGCTCGCGCCCCTCGGCGCCACCGAGATCCCCGCGCTCGGCAAGCCGGAGTCCGAGGGCGACATCGAATACACCGGCACGGGCGAGCTGCAGGTGGAGGACGAGGAGTCCGGCGGGGACCAGGGCGGCGGCGACGGCTACGACCCCGAGGACTACGGCCGCCCCGGCAACAGCGTCGACGACAGCGGTGTCGACGGGCGCTACGTCGGCCCCCGCCCCCGCATCGTCACCCGGGCCGGCTGGGCCGCCGACGAGTCCCTGCGCGAGTCCGGCTTCGCCTACACCTCGGCCGTCCGCGCGGCCTTCGTCCACCACACGGCCTCCGGCAACCGCTACTCCTGCTCACAGTCCGCGTCCGTCATCCGCGGTATCTACCGCTACCACGTTGTGAGCAGCGGCTGGCGGGACCTGGGCTACAACTTCCTCATCGACAAGTGCGGCACCATCTACGAGGGCCGCGCGGGAGGCGTGGCCAGACCCGTCAAGGGCGCGCACACCCTCGGTTTCAACAGCAGCAGCATGGGCATCGCCGTTCTCGGAACGTACGGAACCACCAGTCCGTCCACCGCGGCGGTCGACGCGGTGGCGGACCTCACCGCTTGGAAGCTCGGGCTGTTCGGCGCCAACCCGGCCGGCACCGCGAGCCTGGTGTCCGGAGGCGGAAATCTCTTCAAAAAGGGGACCAAGGTCAAGCTCAAGGCCATCTCCGGGCACCGCGACGGCTTTGCCACGGCGTGCCCCGGCGACCGCCTCTACGGCAAGCTCGGCACCGCCCGCTCCGCCGCGGCCCGCCTCCAGGGCCGCTGACCTGGCGCGGGGGCACCCTCCGGTCTGCATACACTGGCCGCCGATTACGGCCCGGCCCCAGCAGGAAGCAGAGACGACAAGGTGACAGAAGCCATCCTCCTGGTCGGCGGCAAGGGAACCCGGCTGCGCCCGCTCACGATGAACACGCCCAAACCCATGGTTCCCGCAGCGGGCGTCCCCTTTCTGACGCACCAGCTGGCCCGGGCCCGCGCGGCGGGCGTGGAGCACATCGTGCTGGCCACGTCCTACCTGGCGGAGGTCTTCGAGCCGTACTTCGGCGACGGATCGGACCTCGGCCTGCACCTGGAGTACGTCACCGAGGAGGAGCCGCTCGGCACCGGCGGAGCCATCCGCAACGTCGCCTCCAAGCTCCACTCGGCCCCGGACGAGCCCGTCCTGATCTTCAACGGCGACATCCTCACCGGCCTGGACATCGAGGCCCTGGTGACGACCCACCGCACCACCGGCGCGGACGTCTCCCTGCACCTGACCCGGGTCGAGGACCCGAGGGCCTTCGGGCTGGTCCCGACCGACGGGACGGGGCGGGTGACGGCCTTCCTGGAGAAGCCGCAGACGCCCGAGGAGATCGTCACCGACCAGATCAACGCCGGCGCGTACGTCTTCAACCGCGCGGTGATCGACACGATCCCCGCGGGGCGGCCGGTCTCGGTGGAGCGGGAGACCTTCCCCGGCCTCCTCGCCTCCGGGGCGCACCTGCAGGGCATGGTCGACTCCACGTACTGGCTGGACCTGGGCACGCCGCAGGCCTTCGTCCGGGGCTCGGCCGACCTGGTCCTGGGCCGGGCGCCGTCCCCCGCGGTCCCGGGCCGCTGCGGCGACCGGCTGGTCCTGGACACCGCCGAGGTCGCCGCCGACGCCAAGCTCACCGGCGGCACGGTCATCGGCGCCGGCGCGCGGGTGGAGCCGGGCGCACGGGTCGACGGCAGCACGGTGCTGGACGGCGCGGTCATCGAGGCGGGCGCCCAGGTCCGGGACTCGCTGGTGGGCGCAGGGGCGCGCATCGGGGCGCGTACGGTGCTGGACGGCGCGGTGATCGGGGACATGGCCCGCATCGGGGCGGACAACGAGCTCCGGGCGGGGGCCCGCGTCTGGTGCGACGCGGAGATCCCGGCGTCGGCGATCAGGTTCTCGTCGGACCAGTAGGAGAGCAAAGGCCAGGAGGAGAGCAAAGGCCAGCAGGAGCGCACAAGCCGGATGAATCCGGCATAGGCGGGCGAACGCCTGGACGTACCCTGGCAGGATGACCACCCGCACCTGGACCCCGCCGGGCCCGTACGACCTGGGCCGCACGCTGGGCGTCCTGGCGCGGGGCCCGGGTGACCCGGCGTTCAGGACGGGGCCGGACGGCTCGGTGTGGCGGGCGACCCGCACCCCGCAGGGCCCCGGGACGCTCCACGTGACCGACCGGGGCGGACGCATCGACGCGCAGGCGTGGGGGCCGGGCGCGGAGTGGCTCCTGGAGACGCTCCCCGCCCTCCTCGGCGCCGGGGACGACCCGGCGGCATTCACCCCCCGCCACCGTCTGGTCCACGAGGCGCACCGCCGCCACCCCGGCCTCAGGCTGGCCCGCACGGGCCTGGTCCTCGAATCGCTGATCCCGTCCGTCCTCGAACAGAAGGTCACCAGCGACGAGGCCTACCGGGCCTGGCGCCTGCTCCTGCAGCAGCACGGCGAACCGGCCCCGGGCCCGGCCCCCCGGATGCGGGTGATGCCGAGCGCGCGGGGGTGGGCGATGATCCCGTCCTGGGACTGGCACAAGGCCGGCGTGGACGGCAAGCGCTCGGCGACGATCGTCCGGGCGGCGCGGGTGGCGGCGCGCCTGGAGGAGGCGGCCGCCATGGACGACGCACAGGCGTCGGGACGCCTGCAGGCGGTCCCGGGCATCGGCCCGTGGACGGCGGCCGAGACCCTCCAGCGCAGCAACGGCTCCCCCGACGCCGTCACGGTCGGCGACCTGCACCTCCCGAAGATCGTCGGCTATGCCCTCACCGGCGCCCGGGGCACGGACGACGAGGCCATGCTCGACCTCCTGAGCCCGTACGAGGGCCAGCGCCACCGGGCATGCCGCCTGATCCTCCTGACGGGCACGAGGCCCCCGAGAAGGGCGCCCCGCTTCTCGGTGAACGACATCAGGGCGCTGTAGGCCGGCTGCAGGCCCCCGCGGGGGCTAGCGGACCTCGATGAACGTGTCCGCGACCCGCGCCGGCCGTTCCCGCGGCGGTGCCGCCGCGTGCCCCACGGCCACGGCGCCCATCGGGTCCCACCCCTCCGGCAGCTCCAGAACCTTCCGCACCACGTCCCGGCAGAACATCGTCGACGAGATCCACGCCGACCCCAGCCGCTCCCCGGCCAGCGCCACGAGGAAGTTCTGCACGGCCGCCCCGGCCGCCACGACGAACATCTCCCGCTCGGAGGCGTTCCGCCGCGCATCCGGATACGTGTGCGACCCGTCCATCACCAGGCACGGCACCACCAGATACGGCGCATTCCGCAGCACGTCGCCGCGCCGCACCCGCTTGGCGATGCTCTCCTCGCCGAACCCGTCCCCCCGCAGGTCCGCGATCCACGCCTCCCGCATGGCGTCGAGCAGCCGCACCCGCGACTCCTCGGACTCCAGCAGGACGAAGCGCCAGGGCGTCGTGTGGTGCGGAGCGGGCGCCGTGACGGCGGCGGCCACGGCCCGGCGCACGGCGGCGCCGTCCACGGGCTCGCCGGTGAACTCCCGCACCGTCCGCCGCAGCGTCACGGCTTCCCGCACCGCTTCGGACGTCCCGAGCCGGAACATGTCGTCGGCGGCGGAGCGCACCAGGGCACGCGCCCCGGAGTCGCCGTCCTCGCCCTCACCCACCACGTGGGGCAGCCCGCGCACCACGGCCACCGGCAGGCCCGCGACCTTGCCCTTCACGAGGTCACCGGCGGCGGCCAGCTCGTCGGCCGTGGCGACGACGGTCGCGCTCAGCGGATTGCCGTGCGCGTCGGCACCGCCCCGCAGGTCGTCCAGCACCCGCACTCCGGCCGCACCGATGGCGACGTCGGTCAGACCGTTGCGCCAGGGCCGGCCGAAGGTGTCCGTCACGACGACGCCGACATCGACGCCGAGGGCCTCCCGCAGACCGGCCCGCAGGGCGCGGGCGGAGGCGTCGGAGTCCTCGGGCAGCAGCAGGACCGTCCCGGCGGCGGTGTTGGACGCGTCGACGCCGGCGGCGGCCATGACCAGCCCCTGCCGGTTCTCGACGATCCGCAGGCCCCCGCGCCGGGCGACGACCCGTACGGTCTCGGCGTCTATGGCCGCCTCGCGGTCGCCGGCCCGGACCAGCCGCCCCTCGGCCTTGCTGACGATCTTCGAGGTGACGAGCAGCACGTCGCCGTCGGCGAGCCCGGGCAGGCCCTCGCCCGTGACCGCCGAGGCGAGGAGCTTGACGAGGTCGTCGCCCGCCTGCACCTCGGGGATGCCCGGCACGGCCCAGACCCGGTACCCGGGGACCCGGCCGCCCCCGGAGGATTCCGGCGCGCTCACGCCCGCACCTCCTCGGCTAGCGCGAGCGCCTGCGCGGCCATCGCGGCCGTGGCCTGCGTGTCCGTCATCATCAGCGGCACGGCTCGGCACGGGATGCCCGCGGCCTCGACCTCTGCCACGGCTCCGGCGTCGACGGTGTCGACGAGCCAGCCGTCGAGCAGCCCGGAGCCGTAGTGCCGGGCGACGGCCGCGGCCGTGGACTCGACGCCGACGGCGGCCAGCACCTTGTCGGCCATGCCGCGCACGGGCGAGCCGCCGACGATGGGGGAGAGGCCGACGACGGGCGCGGACGCCCCGGCGACGGCCTCGCGGATGCCGGGCACGGCCAGGACGGTGCCGATGCTGACGACGGGGTTGGAGGGCGGGAAGAGGATGACGTCGGCCGCGGCGACGGCCTCCAGCACGCCGGGCGCGGGCTCGGCCTGCTCGGCGCCCACGGGGACGATCGCGTGCGCGGGCACCTCGGCCCGCAGGCGCACCCAGTACTCCTGGAAGTGCACGGCCTTGCGGGCGCCGTCCTCGCCGTCGGGGTCGTCGACCATCACGTGCGTCTCGACCCGGTCGTCGCTCATCGGCAGCAGCCGCACCCCGGGCTGCCAGCGCGCACACAGCGCCTCGGTGACGGCGCTCAGCGGATAGCCGGCGCCGAGCATCTGCGTGCGGACGATGTGCGTGGCGAAGTCGCGGTCGCCGAGCCCGAACCACTCGGGCCCGACGCCGTACGCCGCCAACTCCTCCTTCACGGCGAAGGATTCGCCGGCCCGGCCCCACCCCTGCTCCTCGTGGATGCCGCCGCCGAGCGTGTACATCACGGTGTCGAGGTCGGGACAGACCTTGAGCCCGAAGAGGTGGATGTCGTCGCCGGTGTTGCCGATGACGGTGATGTCCGCGTCGGGGACTGCTGACTTGAGGCCACGGAGGAAGCGGGCGCCCCCGATCCCGCCGGCCAGAACCACAATGCGCTGCATGCGGTCAGTCTGTCAGGACGGGGGGCCGCTCCCGAGGGGTGGTGGCCTGCCGGCGTGCGGGCCGTCAGCCCCGTACGGCGCTCCCGCCGGCAGGAGCTGCCGTGACGGCCGCGGCGGGGGCGGCGGGGGCGGCGGGGGCGGCGACGAGGCGGCCGGCCGCCGACGCGGACGGGCGCATGGGCATCTCGGTCAGCCCCGGCGAGTAGATGTGGAGGCTCACGGCCGGCGCGAGGGAGTCGTTGACGATCTCATGAGCGTATCCGGGGGCGAAGACACGCTGCGCTCCGGCGCGCAGCACCTGCCGTGCGCCGTCGAGCGGCCCGGTGCTTCCGGTGATCTCGGTCAGCTCCCCTTCCAGGACGGTCAGCACACCGGAGGAGGGGCCGTGGTCGTGGGCGCCGCTGCCCTGGCCGGGCACCCAGCTCAGCAGCCAGACCTCGTAGCCGGGGCCGGTGCGGAGGCGGTGGTACCAGCGGGTGGTGGCGTCGTACCGGACCAGGTGGGCCCAGGAGGCGCGGTCGGCGGCGACGGCGCGGGCCAGCCCGGCGAACTCGGCGACGGTGCGCGGGTGGGCGGGGACGGGCGGCAGCAGGTGGGGGATGGCGAGCGGGTCGCCGGCGATCTGGACGTCGCTGTTCATGTGCGGAGGTTCCTCGGCGAGGTGCGGGGGAGGGCGCGGTGACAGGCGGAGCGTGGGGCGCCCGGAGCTGGGGGTGGCGCGAGGGCGCGATGCGCCGCGGACGGCCGGGGTGACGGCCACGCGGGCGGGCGGTGCGGGACCCCCGGAAAGAAGGGGTCAGCCGGAGCTCTGGGGCATCAACAGCTGGAACAGCGACAGCGAGCCTGCACAGCGCAGCGGGACCCGTAGTCACGGGTCAGGCTGAGGGCGGCGTTCACTGGCATGCCCACCACGGTGACGGGACCGGACACGTTGTGTCAACTGCGTGTCCCTTTTGGGGGCAATGTTTCACCTCATCCGGTAACTGTGGGTGCTCCAAGGTTTGCGGGGGTGTGACCATGGACAGGTGGCGCTCCAGCCAGGGCCGTAAACATCGTTCGGCCGGACGGTGCAACGGGATTGCCGCGCGTGACGTCCTCTCTTTGCAGAGGGGGGCGGGGCGACCGTGGCGGCCGGAGGGGTCTGTCCGGACTTGTAATCTTTTGGACACTTTCTGCTTGGCTTTGGTTCCGCAGAGTGAATAAGGGGCCCAATAGCAGATCTCGGCTTGACTGGCCCGGATCGGCACACTTGTAATTTCACCCGTGTCGTTCTGCCGTACTTTGATGGAGGCGGAGGCACGGGGACGTAAATGACAGACGAGGGGCGCACATGACCGAGCTGTTTCAGCAACTGCTGGTCGAGGAGGCGGACGAGGAGCTCGGCTGGCAAGAGCGCGCGTTGTGCGCTCAGACCGATCCCGAGTCCTTCTTCCCCGAGAAGGGCGGATCCACGCGGGAGGCGAAGAAGGTCTGCCTCGCCTGCGAAGTCCGCTCGGAATGCCTTGAATATGCCCTTGCCAATGACGAGCGGTTCGGCATCTGGGGCGGCCTGTCCGAGCGCGAGCGCCGCCGCCTCAAGAAGGCCGCGGTCTGAGCTTCCGATAGGCATACGGATAGGCGCATGGCTCCAGCGGTCCTAAGGAGCGGATAAGCAGCCTTATCGAGGACCGGAGCCCGTGATTCGGTTTCGGTGATTCGGGGGCCAGTGATTCCGCGAGAAATCCCTGAATTCATGGGCCGATAGTCACTGAAAGTTAAAAGTGGAAGCCAGGGGTTAACGCCCCGTGGCGTCGACCGCCGGGTTCGGAGCCGGGCCCGGCCGTGGGGTTTCCGCCGGTACGGCCCTCCCCGCCCGACCACGTACGGGACGACCTACGGTCCGCCCAGCCGCGCCCGCGGCGCGAGGCGGACCGCTGTGTGCGCAGCCACTAGTGTGGGGCCGCGTCCGAGACGCACCGCCGCCCCGACGGGCGCACCCGCGGCCGGCGCAGTCCAGCACAGCACCCATCCGGGGCCCGCCCCGGACCCCGGCCGGAGGGCCCGTACCCCGATGTCCGTGCACAGCAATGCGGCGCACTCGAAGACGGCGGCCGCGTCCGCCGCTCCCGGCCGCCTGCCCGCGTTCGACCCGGCCGTCGCACCGGCCTTCCCGCGCCACGTCGTCACCGCCGTGATCGTCAGCCACGACGGCGCCCGCTGGCTCCCCGACGCCGTCGAAGGCCTCCTCGGCCAGGAGCGCCCCGTGCAGGCCGCCGTCGGCGCCGACACCGGCAGCGCCGACGACTCCGCCCAGCTGCTCGCCGACGCCCTCGGCCCGGACCGCGTCCTGCACCTCGCCCGCCGCGCCGGCTTCGGCACCGCCGTCGACGAGGCCCTGCGCGCCGTCCCCGCACCGGACCCCGAAGAGCTGCCCTACCTCAAGCGCTCCAGCGGCTGGGACCCCGTCAGCCGCACCTGGCGCGAGGACGCCTACGACCAGCCCGGCGACGGCCGCCGCCACGGCGACGCCGACCTCGAACCCGTCCAGTGGCTCTGGCTCCTGCACGACGACTGCGCCCCCGAACCCGGCGCCCTCCACGAGCTCCTGCGCGTCGCCGAGTCCGAGCCCGAAGCCGCCGTCATCGGCCCCAAGCTGCGCGGCTGGTACGACCGCCGCCAGCTGCTGGAGACCGGCGTCTCCATCGCCCGCAGCGGCCGCCGCTGGACCGGCCTCGACCGCCGCGAACAGGACCAGGGCCAGCACGACCAGGTGCGCTCGGTGCTGTCGGTGTCCACCGCCGGCATGCTCGTGCGCCGCGACGTCTTTGAGGAGCTCGGCGGCTTCGACCCCCGGCTGCCCCTCATGCGCGACGACGTCGACCTGTGCTGGCGCGCCCACGCTGCCGGCCACCGCGTCCTCGTCGCCCCCGACGCCGTCCTGCGCCACGCCGAGGCCGCCGCCCGCGAGCGCCGCCCCGTCGACTGCGCCGGCCGCCGCGCCGTCAACCCGCACCGCGTCGACAAGGCCGGTGCCGTCCACACGCTGCTCGCCAACACCCGCGGGCCGCTCCTGGCCTACGTCGTGCTGCGGCTCGTCCTCGGCACCCTCCTGCACGCCCTCGGCTACCTCCTGGGCAAGGCCCCCGCGCAGGCCCTCGACGAACTCACCGGCCTCTTCGGCGTCCTCCTGCGCCCCGGCCGCATCCGCGCCGCCCGGGCGAAGCGCGGCGCACCCGCCGTCCCACCGGCCGACCTCGGAGCCCTGTTCCCGCCACCGGGCGCGACCCTCCGGGCCGCCGCCGAACAGCTGGCGAGCAACTTCGGCGGCCGCTGGGACGACGCACCCTCCTCCGGCGGGCGCCACGGCGCCGTCGAATCCGGGCCGACCGGGGAGGACGCCGACTTCCTGGAGATCGAGCAGTTCGCCCGCCTCAAGCGCCTCGTCCGCAAGCCCGCCCCGGTCCTCTTCGGCCTCCTGCTGATCGTCTCCGTGGTCGCCTGCCGCCAGCTCTTCGGCGGCGGCAGCCTGGCCGGCGGGGCCCTGCTGCCCGCGCCCGACGGAGCCTCCGCCCTGTGGGCGCAGTACGCCGACGGCTGGCACCCGGTCGGCGTCGGCAGCACCGGCAGCGCGCCCCCCTACCTGGCGGTTCTCGCCACCCTCTCGACGCTCTTCCTCGGCTCCACCGGCTTCACCCTCACCCTGCTGCTCGTCTGCTCGGTGCCCCTGGCCGGCCTCACCGCCTACTTCGCCTCCCGGCCGCTGGTCTCCTCCCGCCCCCTGCGGGCCTGGGCCGCCGTCGCCTACGCCTTCCTGCCCGCCGCCACCGGCGCCCTCGCCGCCGGCCGGCTCGGCACCGCCGTCCTGGCGATCCTGCTGCCGCTGATGGCGCGCACCGCCGTCGCGGCCACCGGCCTGCGCGTCCCGGGCGCCCGCCCCACCTGGCGCGCGTCCTGGGCGTACGCCCTCCTGCTCACCGTCACCACCGCCTTCACCCCGGTGGTGTGGCCGCTCGCCGTCGTCCTGGGCCTGGGCGCCCTGGCGCTGCACGGCACCCAGGGCGGACGCCCGCGGCTGATGCTCCACGCCCCGCGCTTCCTGGCCGTCGTACTCACCCCCGTCGCCGTGCTGGCCCCCTGGTCCCTGGGCCTGTTCGCACACCCGGGCCGCTTCCTGACCGAGGCCGGGCTCGACCGGGCCGCCGCCGGCGGAGCCTCCCCGCTCCACCTGCTCACCGCGGACCCCGGAGGCGCGAAGGCCGCCGGCGGGCTGCTGCTGGCA
>NZ_JBAMDC010000193.1:0-12470 GCF_036961605.1 Streptomyces sp. KLMMK | reverse complement strand
CGTCGCTGCGGTGCTCCAGCAGGTCGGCGAGGGCGTAGGCGCCGAGGGCGTGCCCGGTTTCGGCCGACTGGCGCAGCCAGTACTCGGCGGCGGGCTCGTCCCCGCGCTCGCGGTGGTAGCGGCCGAGGGCGTGCGCGGCGGCGGCGGAACCGGCGACGGCGGCGATGCGCCACCACCCGGCGGCCTCGTCGGCGTAGCCCCGCTGGTGCAGCAGGACGCCGAGGTTGTTGGCGGCGGAGCGGTCGCCGTCGGCGGTGGCGGCGCGCAGGTGGCGCTCAGCCCCGTCGAGGTCCCCGCGGCGCAGCAGCAGGGCGCCGAGCATGCTCAGAGCGGCGGGGTCGCCGCTCTCCGCGGCACGGCGGCGGGCGGTCTCCAGCTCGAGGTCGGCGGCGTCGCCGGCGTCGGCGGAGTCCGCCGTGCCGGGACGGAACCCCGGCATTTCCTGGTCGCTCCCGTCACCGGGAGCCTCTACAAGCCGGCCTGTCTCCCACAGCGTCGTCCTGTCCCCCATAAGCCCCATCGTCGCACCACCCGCAACCCGCGTACACCTGGTATACCGCAGCCAGTGAGGTCACTTCAGCGTTTTGTCGACTTCCCGACTTCCCGACACGACGGGGCTCCAAACTCTCCACAGAAGCCCCGCACACAACCCGCACAGTCCGCGTCACCCGGACACCGCACGGCCGGGGTGGCCGGCGGGGTCCGGGAACGACAAGGCCCGGAGTCCGAGGCTGGACTCCGGGCCTTGTCATGAAGTAGCGGGGACAGGATTTGAACCTGCGACCTCTGGGTTATGAGCCCAGCGAGCTACCGAGCTGCTCCACCCCGCGCTGTTGTGGAACAACCGTACCACGGCGCGGAGTGGAGCTTGATCAACTTCCGGGCTTGCCCCTCTGCTCGCTGCCCTTGTCGCCGCTCTTGTCGCCACTCTTCTCGGCGGCCTTGGCCTCGGCCTTGGCGGCCCGGTCGAGGGCCTCCTTCAGGGCGTCCTGGGCCTTGCCGTACTCCGCCCAGTTCTTGTTCTCCAGGGCCTTCTGGCTGGCCGTGAAGGCGTCCTGGGCGTCCTTCAGGGCCTGCTTGACCGTGGGGTCCTGGGAGGGAGCCGGCTTCTGGGTGCCTTCGGAGGGCTTGGACGGCGCGGCCTTGCTGCCGAAGATCTCGTCCAGGGCCTCGTCGAGGGTGTCCCTGAAGGCGATCTTGTCGCCGTAGTTCACCAGCACCTTCTTCAGGAGCGGGTAATTGGACCCGGCACCCCGCAGATAGACCGGTTCCACGTACAGCAGCCCGCCGTCCAGCGGCACGGTCAGCAGGTTTCCGTACTCGACCTCGGAGTCGCCCTTCTTCCAGATGTTGATCTGGTCGGCGACAGGTGTGTGGCTGTTGAATTTGCCCTGCGCCAGCCTGGGTCCCCAGACCGAGGTCTCGGACGGCAGTTTCAGTATCCGGATCTTGCCGTAGTCCTTGCTCTTGGCATCGGCGTCCACGGCCATGAAGGCGCCGAGATTCGTCCGGTTCTTGGGCGTGAAGGTCGTCGTCAGCGAGAAGGTCTGCTTCTCCTGGCGAGGCATCTTCATGCTCAGGTAGTACGGCGGGACCGCGTTGCCCTTGGTGTTGGTCGGGTCGTCCGGCACCTCCCAGCGCTCACTGCCGGTGTAGAACGTCTCCGAGTCGGTGACGTGGTAGCGGGAGAGCAGCTCGCGCTGGACCTTGAAGAGGTCCTGCGGATAGCGCAGGTGGTCCATCAGCGCGGAGCCGATGGCGCTCTTCGCCTTCACCGTGCCGGGGAACGCCTTCATCCAGGTCTTGAGGACCGGGTCCTTCTCGTCCCACTGGTACAGCTTCACCGTGCCGTCGTAGGCGTCCACGGTCGCCTTGACGGAGTTGCGGATGTAGTTGACCTGGTTCTGCTGGGCGACGACGGCACGCTGGCCGGTCGTCAGCGAGTCGGCCGTGGTGTCGCCGAGAGTCGTACGGGAGGCGTACGGATAGCCGTTCGTCGTCGTGTACGCATCCACGATCCACTGGATGCGGCCGTCGACCACCGCCGGATAGGCGTCGCCGTCGATGGTCAGCCACGGGGCGACCGCCTCGACGCGCTCCTTGGGGGTGCGGTGGTAAAGAATCCGCGAACCCTTTCCGATGGCACCCGAGTAGAGGATCTGCGGCTCGCCGAAGGCCACCGCGTACGCGGCACGGTTGACGGGGTTGGACAGGTTGACCCCGCTCTTCCCCTTGTACGAGTAACTCCGCTCGCCCTTGTCCGAGGAGTAGTCCAGCTCCTCCTGCGGACCGCCGACGATCGAATACTGCGTCGTCTTCTCGCCGTAGTAGACGCGCTGCTCGTAGGGGCCGAACAGGCCCTCGGTCGGCAGGCTCTTGGCCGTGAAGTCCGGCGCCCCGGCCTTGTCGGTCGTGGTGCCCTTCGCGGTGATGGCGCCGTAGCCGTGGGTGTACTTGAAGTGGTCGTTGATCCAGTTGCGCTCGGGAATGCCCTTGAGGTTGAGCTCGCGCAGACCGATGACCGTGTCCTGCTCCTTGCCGTCCACCTTGTAACGGTCGACGTCCAGCGTGGAGGGGAACTGGTAGTACCCCTTGACCTGCTGCTCCTGCTGGAAGGCGGGAGAGACGAGGTTCGGGTCGAGGAGGCGGAGGCTGGCCGTCGAATTCACCGCGGCGCGCAGCTTCTCGGGGTCCTTGCCCGTCAGGTCGCTGTTGCCCTTGTAGTTCTGGACGTCGGCGTCGCCGATCCCGTACGCCTCACGCGTCGCCGTGATGTTCTTCTTGATGTACGGCGCTTCCTTGGCCTGCTCGTTCGGCTGGACCTGGAACTTCTGCACGATCGCCGGGTAGAGCCCGCCGATCAGGACGGCCGAGAGCACCATCAGGCCGAAGCCGATCACCGGCAGCTGCCAGGTGCGCCGCCACAGCGTGGCGAAGAACAGCACCGCGCAGATCAGCGCGATGATGAACAGGATCGTCTTGGCCGGCAGATACGCATTGGCGTCGACGTAGCGCAGCCCCGTCCAGCCGTCGGTGGACTTCAGGCCGCTGGACTTCACCGCCAGGCCGTAGCGGTCCAGCCAGTAGGCGATGGCCTTCAGGCCCACGAAGATGCCGAGCAGCACCGACAGGTGCCCCGTGGCCGCGGCCGTCGCCCGGTGGCCCGGGCTGGTCAGCCGCAGGCCGCCGTAGAGGTAGTGCACGAGGGCGGCGGCGATCAGCGACAGCACCGCGGCCGCGAAGCCGAAGCTCAGCAGGAAGCGGTACCAGGGCAGGTCGAAGGTGTAGAACGCGATGTCCTTGTGGAACTGCGGGTCCTTCTGGTGGAAGGGGACGCCGTTGATCCACTGCAGCCAGGTGCGCCACTGCCCGGCCGCCGAGGCGCCCGCGACCAGGCCCACGAGGGCGGTGACCGCGAGGAGCACCCACTTCTTGTACGGCGCGATGCTCATCCGGTAGCGGTCGAGGCTCTGCTGCTCCATCGACATCGCGCTCAGCGGCGGCCGCAGCCGGTGCGCCAGCCAGATGTTGGTCCCCACCGCCAGTGCCATCAGCAGGCCGAAGACCGCGAAGAGCCCGATCTTGGTGCCGAGGGTGGTGGTGAAGACCGAGGAGTAGTCCACCGAGCGGTACCAGAGCCAGTCCGTCCAGAACCCTGCGAACATCACGAAGAGCATGGCCAGCGCGGCCAGTACGCCCAGCGTGGTGAGCAGGGTCCGGATCCGCCGGGACGGTCGGCCGACTCTGATCCGTGGCCCTGTCGGGCCTCCGCCGCGGTCCGGCATCTGGAAAGCCAAGGTGCGCACCTCGAAGTTCGCTGTCTGGGGAGCTGTCGATCAGGGCCCAGCGATACTAGGGCCCAAGGTGGCAACTTACCGAGGCTTTACTCAGTTCCCGTTTTCGGTCACTCTCAGGGCACGATATTCCTCATGTCCAGCACTTCCAGCACCCCCGACCCCTCGCTCCCGTCCGGCCCCGGCGGCCCGGGCGGCGACGTCCCCATGGCGGCCAGCCCGCTGACCCGCGCCGTTCTCGAGATCGACCAGTACGCCTCCACCCTCGGCTGGGACCAGCCCGCGCGGCTGTTCGCCCTGGTGGACACGGCCAAGCTGCGCGCCCAGGAGCCCGGCCTCGCCGATCAGCTCGGCCTCGACGCGACCGCCCAGGCCGGCTCCCTCACCCCGATCGAGCAGGACGAGGTCCCGGCGGGCACCGCCCTGGACAAGTTCCTGGGCACCATCGCGTGGCCCGGCGCCGTGACGGGCTGCGCCCTGACCGTGGAGCGGCTGATGCTGCCGCCGTCCGCCGAGGGCACGGTGCCCAACGGCATGAACGAGAAGCAGCTCGCCAAGTGGGTCGCCGCCCACCCGGACCGGCAGGAGGTGCGGATGACCGTCGCCGTGCTGCGGGACGGGGCGCGGGAGACCGCGGTGCGGCTGCGCGAGAAGGACTCGCCGACCGAGGTCCTCACGGGCCCGGACCTGGTGCCGGGGCTGGCGGAGGCGCTGGCGGCGACGTTCGAGGACTGATGCCGCGCCCGCAGCGGGGGCTCAGCCGGTCGTGCACAAGGGCAGGCCGGCCGAGTCCCCCTTGCGGATCTTCTCCAGGGCGCCGACGGCGTCCCCTATGGTGTCGACCTTGACCAGCGTGAGCCCTGAGGGCTTGTCCTTCGCGGCGGCCGCGCAGTTGTCCTTGGGCGTGAGGAAGTAGCGGGCGCCCTTGGAGCGCGCGCCCACCGTCTTCATCTCGACGCCGCCGATCGGGCCGACCTTGCCGTCGTCGTCCATGGTCCCCGTGCCGGCGATGAACTTGCCGCCGGTCAGGTCCCCGGGGGTCAGCTTGTCGACTATCCCGAGGGCGAACATCAGGCCGGCGCTCGGCCCGCCGACGTCCGCCAGCTTGATGTTGATCGTGAACGGGAAGGTGTGGTCCGTCCCGGCCTGGATGCCGACCAGGGCCCGCTTGTCGTCGGACGCCTTCGTCGTGGTGAGGGTCACGTCCTGCTCGACGTTCGGCTGCCGCTTCTCCTTCTCGGCCGCGGCGGCCTCCTTGGCCGGAACGATCCGGAAGGTGACCTTCTGGCCGGGCTGGTGCTTGGTGACCAGTTTGGCGACGTCCCCGGGCTGCTTGATCTCCGTGCCGTCGACGGCCTTGATCACGTCGCCGGCGTGCAGTTGCCCCTCGGCCGGGCTGTTCTTGACGACCGACGCCACCACGGTGCGGGTGCCGACCGGGATGCCCAGCTGCTTGAGCGCCGCCACCTTGGCGCTCTCCTGGGACTGGCTGAACTCCTCCGCCGTCTCCTGGTTGAGCTCGTCGGGCGTCTTGTCGTCCGGGTAGAGCGTGCTGTGCGGGACGACGAGGTTGTCGTGGGCGATCCAGCCGTAGACCGCCTCCACCAGGTTCATCCGGTACCGCGAGCCGGTGACGCGGACCGTCGTCATGTTGAGGTTGCCGGTGGTCGGATACGTCTGGTGCCCCGAGATCTGCAGCACCGGCTCCCCGTCGTGCTCACCGAGCGTGTTGACCGTCGGCCCGGGCGACATCTCCGCGTAGGGCACGGGGATCAGCACGCCCGCGCAGAGGAGCGCGATCAGCATCAAGAGGGAGGCGAGCATCGTCGCGGTGCGGCGGGGCATGGAACGACAGTACGGGACGGGTCCGACAGTCCACCCGCGGGGCGGTCCGTCCGGGGAGGCCACCCGGGGCTCGTGAAAACGCGCCGGCGCCCCGGCGCGGGCCGGGGGGCGCTTCAGGAGACCCCGGTACCGGAATCCTGCGGTTCCCTCGCCTCACGGTGTTCCATCGCCTCACGCCGCTCCATCGCCTCACGGAACCGGGCATACCCCGCGAGCTCGGAGATGTCCCCGCTCTTGCGGTTGCGAGCGGCCCAGGTGCCCCAGAGCAGGGCAACGACGGCCGCGGCAACCGGAATCAGCAACCACACGAGTGCCGCCATACCGACCTCCGACCCCCGAGCACCACCACTGAAAAGACCGATGAGCAGATTAGTCTTTCGTACAGTCAACGCTCGCGTCAGGGGGCCGGTTACGCAACCGGAAGTGATCCTTCAGGAGTCCCCGGCCGTCTCCCCCCGGCCACCGCCGGGGATGCCCCCAGGGCGCCCCCGTTCCTAGGCGCCCACCCACTCTTCCGTCCCGTCCTGGAACACCTGGTGCTTCCAGATCGGCACCTCGCGCTTGAGGTCGTCGATGAGCCGCCGGCACGCCTCGAACGCCTCCGCCCGGTGCGGGCACGAGACCGCCACGACGACGGCCAGGTCACCGATCTCCAGGTCGCCCACCCGGTGCACTGCCGCCAGCGCCCGCACCGGGAAGTCCGCCGCGACCTTCTCGGCCACGCGGCGCAGCTCCGCCTCGGCGGTGGGGTGCGCGGAATAGCCGAGCCCGCGGACGCCGGCGCCGCCGTCGTGGTCACGCACGGTGCCCACGAAGAGCGCCGTGCCCCCTGCGGCGTGGTCGCCGACCGCCGCGAAGACCTCGTCCACGGACAGGGGGGTGTCGCGGACCGCCAGAAGGCGGACCGGATCCGTCGCGGCGAGCTCGCCGGGGTGATCGTACGTACGGGCCATGTCCCCCATCGTGCCGTACGGAGGGCGTGGGCGAGGACCGACCTTTCAAACAGCCGTACGAAACGGTCTGTGGACGGTCCTCCAAGGCCCGGGGCCCCGCCCGGGCCCCCTAGAGGCGGCGGCGCGCCTTGCGGGCCCGGCGGACCAGCGCGGCGGTGCCCAGCAGTGCCACGGTCGCCCCCGCGGCCCCCGCGGCGGTGGCGTCCTTGCGGCCCAGGCGGCGGCCCGCGACCGTGTGCCGGCCGGAGACCTCCTCCAGCAGCTCGGCGAGGACCTCCTCGTTCGTCCAGCGCGGCCGCCAGCCGGCCTCGTGCAGCCGGCTCCCGCTGACGACCCACGGGTGCATCGTGTACTCGAGGTCGCCCGCGGGCGAGGGCGTCAGCCCGAGCCGGTGCAGCCGGGAGGCCGCCCCGAGGGCGACCGCGGAGGGCAGCTCCATGCGGCGGATGCCGGAGAGCTCCTCGACCTCCTCCTGCTCCAGCCAGCCGTCGCAGCCCACCGCGAGCTCCCCCTCGGCCTTCTCCAGGGCGGCGAACTCCAGGGCGCTGACCAGGTCCTCCACGTGGCAGAACTGCCAGGTCGGCCGGGATCCGGCGACGACCAGGAGGCGGGGCGACTCGAAGTAGCGGGTCAGGGCGGTGTCCGTGCCGCCGACGAGGACGGCGGGCCGCAGCACCGTGACGTTCAGGCCGGGGTGGGCGCGCGGCGCCCGGCGGGCGAGCCGCTCGATCTCCAGCAGGTCGCCGACGCCGGTGGCCTCGGCGGTGGCGCGCAGCTCGGCGTCCTCGGCGAGCGGCACGTCGTTGTCGGGCAGGGCCCCGTAGACCATCGCGGAGGTGCACAGCACCACGCGGTGCACTCCGGCGGCCGCGGCGGCCGTCAGGACGGTCTGGGTGCCGCGCACGTTGTAGGCGGTGCGGGCGGCGGCGTCGGTCTCCAGGTCGAGGTCGAGCGCGAGGTGCACGACGACGTCGGCGCCGCGCAGCTTCTCGGCGATCGCCGGGTCGCGGACGTCGAGCACGTGCCACTGCGCCTCGGTCACGTCGCCGCGGCGCTCGTCGATGGCCACGACCTGCTTGATGTGCTCGGACGAGGCGAGCCGCTGCGTGAGCAGGGCGCCGACGCCGCGGGCGGCACCGGTGACCGCCACGACGGGCCTTCGGCCGCCGTGCGGGCTCGTACTGTCTCGCGCGGAACCGTTTCGCGCTGCGCGAACTTCTGGGTCGGGGGAACTCACCGGGCGTCTCCAGCGGTTGTCTTCAGTACGTACGAGAGATGACGCGTACGGACCAGGTGACGTCCATCCTGCCGCAGGCCCCGGGTCGGCGAAGCACCAAGCCCGGATACCGGTGAGGTGTCTAGGCTGGTGGTGATGTCGGGCATTCGCCGCCGGTCCTGTGCCGGCGGCCCTACGAGCCGAGGAAACCCGTGAGTGACACCCCATTCGGATTCAATCTTCCGCCGGAGGAGCCGGAGAACGGCGGCGACGGCAAGAAGAAGGGCGAGGGCCAGGGCGGCCAGGGGCCTGCGAATCCGTTCGGGTTCGGCGGGCCGGGCGGCGCGGGGGACAACCCCTTCGCCGCGATGTTCGGCGGCGGCATGAACCCGGGCGACCTCGGGGCCGCCTTCCAGCAGCTCGGGCAGATGCTCTCCTACGAGGGCGGCCCGGTGAACTGGGACATGGCCAAGGACATCGCCCGCCAGACCGTCGCGCAGGGCACCGCCGACGGCACCAAGGACGCCAGCGTCACCTCCGGCGAGCGGAGCGCGGTCGAGGAGGCCGTGCGCCTGGCCGACCTGTGGCTGGACGGCGCGACGTCGCTGCCGTCGGGCTCGGGCACGGCGGTCGCCTGGAGCCGCGCCGAGTGGGTCGAGGCGACCCTTCCGGTGTGGAAGGAGCTCGTGGACCCCGTGGCCGAGCGCGTCGGCGCGGCCATGGGCGACGTCCTGCCCGAGGAGATGCAGGCCATGGCGGGCCCGCTGCTCGGCATGATGCGCTCCATGGGCGGCGCCATGTTCGGCACGCAGATCGGCCAGGCCGTGGGCGTGCTGGCGGGCGAGGTGGTCGGCTCCACCGACATCGGCCTGCCGCTGGGCCCCGCGGGCAAGGCCGCGCTGCTCCCGGTGAACGTCGCGGCGCTGGGCGAGGGCCTCGGCGTCCCGCAGGACGAGGTCCGGCTCTACCTGGCCCTGCGCGAGGCCGCCCACCAGCGCCTCTTCGCCCACGTGCCGTGGCTGCGCTCGCACCTCTTCGGTGCCGTCGAGGGCTACGCGCGCGGCATCAAGGTCGACACCTCCAAGCTGGAGGACGTGGTCGGCCAGCTCGACCCCACCCACCCCGAGCAGCTGCAGGACGCCCTCCAGCAGGGCATGTTCCAGCCGGAGGACACTCCGGAGCAGAAGGCGGCCCTGGCCCGTCTGGAGACCGCCCTGGCGCTCGTCGAGGGCTGGGTGGACGCCGTCGTGCACGCGGCCGCCGCCCCGCACCTGCCGTCGGCCGGTGCCCTGCGCGAGACGCTGCGCAGGCGGCGCGCCTCCGGCGGCCCGGCCGAGCAGACCTTCGCCACGCTGATCGGCCTGGAGCTGCGCCCGCGCCGGCTGCGGGACGCCTCCCGGCTGTGGGCCTCCCTGGCGGACGCACGCGGCCCGGAGGGCCGTGACGCCCTCTGGGAGCACCCGGACATGCTGCCCACGGCGGCCGACCTGGACGACCCGGACGGCTTCGTCCACCGCGAGCACCTGGACTTCTCCGAGATCGACAAGATGCTCGGCGAGGCGGCCAGGGGCGAGAAGGGCGGCCAGGGCGACAAGGCCGAGCCCGAGGGCGAAGGCGACGACGAGAAGTGAGCCTGCACGAGGATGCGGTCCGCGTGCTGAAGGAGTACACGGACCAGGACGAGCTGCGCGGGCTCTACCTGGACCACCTGGCGTCCCACCCGGACGGCATGTGGAAGCCCTGTGAGGCCGGTCACGTCACGGCGAGCGCCCTGGTGATCGACCCGTCGCGCGGGCAGGTGCTGCTCACGCTCCACCGCAAGCTGCGGATGTGGCTGCAGATGGGCGGCCACTGCGAGCCCGGTGACGCGACGGTCGAGGCGGCGGCCCTGCGGGAGGCCACGGAGGAGTCCGGGATCGCCGGGCTGACGCTCCTGCCGGGCGGCCCCGTGCGGCTCGACCGGCACCCGATCCCCTCGCCCTGCAACTGGCACCTGGACGTCCAGTACGCGGCCCTGGTGCCCGCGGGTGCGACGGCGGCCATCAGCGACGAGTCCCTGGACCTGCGCTGGTTCCCTTACGCCGAGGTGGGCGAGGTCGCCGACGACTCGGTCGTGCAGCTGATGCGGCGCACGCTGGAGCGGCTGTAGGAGCCTGATGTGCCCTCGCCCGGCGGCGCAGGGCGGAAGTAAGGGGCGGTCACCCATGGTGACCGCCCCTTACCTGTGCACCGCCCTGCGAGCGGCCGGGCTCAGTTGGACCAGATGTTGCCCTGGTTGCGGCCGTGCGCACCCTGCTGGCCGAGGCCGTACTGGGCCATGAGCCCCTGGCCGATCTCGGCACCCTGGGGCGGCAGGAGCTCGCTGGGCTGGACGAGGGCGTAGCCGTGGCCGGCGAAGCTCAGCTCCCAGCCCTCCCCCGTGTTGCCCCGCCGCCGCCACACGCCCGAGGACGACGTCTGGGCCTGCATCTGCACGCGCAGCGACGTCGACCACGCGATCACGGCGTCGGCGTCGGCGCTGACGACCCGGTCGGGCGTGACCTGGAGCATCAGGGGCTCGCCGGAGGTCATCAGCGCGACCTTGCCCTGTCCGCTGATGTTGAGCTGGTAGGCGCCGGTGCCGGAGATGCCGTACTGGCTGTCGACGGCGATGGCCTCCCAGTGCAGCGTGGAGTCCAGGGCGAGGACGTAGGCGCCGTCCACGGTCAGCCCGTCGCGGTCGACGTCGACCACGTGGACGTGCTGGGCCAGGTTGGCGAAGTAGACCGTGCCCTGGCCCGAACAGCGCATCAGGTCCAGGCCCTCGCCCGTGTGGGTGCGGGCGGTCTGCTGGCCGCGGGTCTGGTACTCGCCGTCGAACTCGATCAGGCCCTGGTAGGCGACCATCGAGCCCTTGCGGGCGAGGACGTCGTCGTGGCCGGTGAGGGAGACGCGCAGCATCTGCGGGTTCTGCAGGGCGTAGCGGTCCTGCGTCTGGGCCTCGGTGTAGCCGAAAAGCGGGCTCTGCATGATGTCCTCGTTCCCCCTCAGCCCCGGGCCCGGAGCCGGTCGGTGCTGTCCTCGCTGGGCTGTACGACCACGAAGCCCTCGCCGGAGAAGCCCAGTTGGTAGGCCTCACCGCTGCCCCGGCCGATCAGCGATGAGGCCTTGAAGCTGCGCTTGCCCTTCATCCGGAGGTTGCTGGACCACGCGACGAGCGCGTCGGGGTCGACGTAGGTCTCGTCGTCGCCGCGCCCGCAGTCCACGACGATGGGGGTGCCGCGGGAGGTCAGGGCGACCCAGCCGGTGCCGCTGATGCCGACGTTGAACAGGCCCTGCCCGGCGAACTTCGCCATGCCCTTGACGCGCTCCACGCCCCACTGGAGGTGGGCGTCGAAAGCGAGGACGTTGGTGCCGTTGACGGAGAGGGAGTCGCCGTTGAGCTGGAGGCAGACCACGTCGGCCCCGTAGTCGGCGAGGTAGAGCAGGCCGTCGCCGTGGCAGCGCATGAGGGGCACGCCCTCGCCGGTGAGCCACTGGGAGGCCATCTGGCGGACCGCGGGCGGGTTCGGGTCGTACTGGACGTAGCCCTCGTAGGCGACCATCGAGCCGGTGCGGGCGAAGAGGTCCTGGCCGGTCTGCACGGCGACCTTCAGCATGCTGCTGCCGTGGTTCTCCATGCGGGCGGTGACGGGGGTGGGGGCGTAGCCCTGGATCGGTGTCTGGTTCATGGTCTTCGCTGGTCCCTCAGACCTCGTAGGGCTGGACGACGACGAAATTGCCGGGAGCGCCCCGGAATTGGAGGTTCACGGCTTCTCCGCTGTGCCCCGGGTAGGAGCTGCGGCGCAGGCGCACCTGGCTGGAGATGATCACCTGGGCGCCCGCGGACCAAGCGATGACGGCGTTGCTGTCCGCGTAGGTCGACGGGGTGACCGGCAGCACGACGGGGATGCCGTGGGTCTTGACGACGACGGTGCCGTGGCCCTGGAACTGCATGGTGAACAGGGCGCCACCGGGGATGCCGTGGCCCTCGATCCGGCGGACCTCGTGCTGCAGCGACTCGTCGAAGGCGAGCACCGACTCCGCGGAGACGCAGATGGCGTCGCCCTGGAGCTCGATGGGGTGCACATGGGCGGAGTTCTCCGCGAGGAAGACCTGCCCGCGCCCGGAGCAGCGCATCAGCTGCAGCTCCTGGCCGGTGGCGTTGCCCACGATGCGGCCGGCGAAGCCGGCGCCCTTGTAGCCGAAGTCGACCTTGCCCTGGTACAGCACCATGCTGCCCTGGCGGGCGAGCACGGGCTGGCCGTCGACGCCGAGGTCGACGCGGACGAGCTTGGGGTTCTGCTGGGTCCAGCGCTGGCCGGTGGGGGCCTCCCGGTACTTCTGCAGCGCCGCCTGGACGCCGGCAGCGGCAGCCGGCTGGCCGTAGGCCTGCTGGCCGGGCTGGCCCGGGAAGGGCTGGCCGTGCTGGGGCGCGGGGTGCGGCTGGCCGGGGTAGGGCGCGCCCTGCTGGGGCGCCTGGGGCGGCTGACCGTACGGCTGCTGGCCGGGCTGGCCGTAAGGCTGCTGGGGCGGCTGACCGTACGGGGCGGGCTGCTGCTGGCCGTACGGGCCCGGCTGGCCGGGGACTCCGGGCGGACCGGGCGGCGGCGGGGTGAACTGGCCGCCGGTGGAGGCCCCGGG
>NZ_JBAMDC010000192.1:0-12477 GCF_036961605.1 Streptomyces sp. KLMMK | reverse complement strand
CCGGCTCGTGCCGGGCACCCAGGCGGAGCCGCTCCAGTAGCGGATATAGCCAGGAATGGACGGGTCCGGGTAGAACCCCTGGACGGGGCTGCTGTCGGCGGATCCTGAGGAAGGGGCGCTCATGGTCTCCGATGTCCCGTATCTGCTCGGCCGTACTGCGGTGTCGGTGCTCGGTGGGGCGGCGACGACAAGCAGTCTGCCGCACACGAGCGACGTGAGGCGCGCTGCTCCCGTACCTCATGACCTCTATGCACAAAAGGCAACCGGGGGCGCAGCACACAGGTCTACCAGACGGCTCTCCACTCTGCGGCCGTCCCGCGGGCGGGACCACTCACACGTGCGACCGGCGCACCGGTTCGGCGAAGTCGCGTAATGGTGTGGGGGTCGATGCGCTCTCAGTCGGTGCGGGCCCGTTCGCGAGGGGCCACGGACCGACGGAAGCAGAGCAGAGAGGGCGCACTTCATGCACACCGTGGTGGAAAGAGAGCTGGAGATCGACCTGGTGCTGTCGCCCGAGCGCAGCATCCCCGTGCCGTCGCGGCTGAGCTACCGCACGGCCGACCCCTACGCGGTGCACATCGTCTTCCACGTGACCTCGGAGGCCCCGGTGCACTGGACGTTCGCGCGCGAGCTGCTGGTGGAGGGCGTGTTCCGGCCGTGCGGCAGCGGGGACGTACGGGTGTGGCCGACGCGGTCGGACGGGCGCAACGTGGTGTGCATGGCGCTGTCCTCGCCGGACGGTGCGGCGCTGCTGGAGGCCCCGGAGCCGGCGGTGTCGGCGTGGCTGGAGCGGACCCTGCGGGTGGTGGCGCCGGGGTCGGAGCCGGAGCGGCTGGGGCTGGACGCGGCGCTGCGGGACATTTTGGACGTGTGACGCCTGTGCGGCGATCACGGTCCCGCAGGCGGCGGCCGGGCCGTCAAAGGTCCAGCACCTTGCCGGGGTTGAGGATGCCCTGGGGGTCGAGGACCCGTTTGATGCCTCGCTGGATCTCCAGGCCCACCGGGCCCAGCTCCCTCGCCAGCCACTCCTTCTTCAGGACACCCACCCCGTGCTCGCCGGTGATCGTGCCGCCCAGCTCCAGGCCGAGGGCCATGATCGCGTCGAAGGACTCGCGGGCGCGCCGCGACTCGTCGGCGTCGGCGGGGTCGAAGCAGACGACGGGGTGGGTGTTGCCGTCGCCCGCGTGGGCGCAGACGCCGATGGTGAGCCCGTACTTGCGGGCGATCGCGGCAGTGCCTTCGAGCATGTCGGCGAGGCGGGAGCGCGGGACGCACACGTCGTCGATCATGGTGGCGGGGCGGAGGGCCTCCAGGGCGGTGAGGGCGAGCCGGCGGGCCTGCAGGAGCAGCTCGGACTCGGCGGCGTCCTCGGCGGGGACGACCTGGTCGGCTCCGGCCGCCGTGCACAGCTCGGCGACGGCGGCGAGGTCCGCGGCCGGGTCGGGGGTATCGAAGGCGGCGAGCAGGAGGGCCTCGGTGGTCTCGGGGAGGCCCATGCGCGCCATGGCGTTGACGGCGCGGATCGTCGTGCCGTCCATGAGCTCCAGGAGCGAGGGGGCGTGGCCGCGGGTCATGATCTCGCGGACGGCCTCGCCGGCCGCGGCGACGGAGGGGAACTCGGCGGCCAGCACCAGCTGCTGGGGCGGGGCCGGGCGGAGCGCGAGGACGGCCCGCACGACGACGCCGAGGCTGCCCTCGGAGCCGACGAACAGGCGGGTGAGGTCGTAGCCCGCGACGCCCTTGGCGGTGCGGCGGCCCGTCTTCAGCAACCGGCCGTCGGCCAGGACGACGTCGAGGCCGAGGACGTATTCGGCGGTGACGCCGTACTTGACGCAGCACAGGCCGCCGGAGGCGGTGCCGATGTTGCCGCCGATGGTGCACTGCTCCCAGCTGGAGGGGTCGGGCGGGTAGTAGAGGCCCTGTTCGGCGACGGCGCGGGAGAGCACGGCGTTGACGACGCCCGGTTCGACGACGGCGACGCGGTCGACGGGGTCGATCTCCAGGATGCGGTCCATCTTGACGAGGGAGAGGACGATGCAGCCCTCGCTCGCGTTGGCCGCGCCGGACAGGCCGGTGCGGGCGCCTTGCGGGACGACGGGGACCCGCAAGGCAGTGGCGGTGCGCATGACGTGCCGGACCTGCTCCACGGTGCGGGGCAGCGTGACGACCGCGGGCCGCCCCGCGGCGCAGAAGCCGGCCATGTCCTTGGCGTAGGACGCGGTGACGTCGGGGTCGGTGAGGATCGCCTCCGCGGGGAGCCCTTCGCGCAACAGCTTGATCAGATCGCCCATGGGGGGCTCATTCCCCGGGCACCCTTGTGCGAATCGGACTACAGGTTGCCGCGCTTCTCCTGCTCCCGCTCGATCGCCTCGAAGAGCGCCTTGAAGTTGCCCTTGCCGAAGCCCATCGAGCCGTGGCGCTCGATCATCTCGAAGAAGACCGTCGGCCGGTCCTGCACGGGCTTGGTGAAGATCTGCAGCAGGTAGCCGTCCTCGTCGCGGTCCGCGAGGATCTTCAGTTCGCGCAGGGTGTCGACCGGTACGCGGGTCTCGCCGACCCACTCGCCCAGCGTGTCGTAGTACGAGTCCGGGGTGTCGAGGAACTGCACGCCCGCCGCCCGCATGGCGCGCACGGTGGCGACGATGTCGTTGGTGGCGAGGGCGATGTGCTGGACGCCGGGGCCGTTGTAGAACTCGAGGTACTCGTCGATCTGCGACTTCTTCTTGGCGATGGCCGGCTCGTTGAGCGGGAACTTCACCTTGCGGGTGCCGTCGGCGACGACCTTCGACATGAGGGCGGAGTACTCGGTGGCGATGTCGTCGCCCACGAACTCCTTCATGTTCGTGAAGTGCATGACGTTGTTGTAGAACGACACCCACTCGTCCATCTTGCCGAGCTCGACGTTGCCCACGCAGTGGTCGATCGCCTGGAACCGGCGATCGCCGGGCTCGACGAGCGGCTTGGCGGCCGCGTAGCCGGGCAGGTACGGGCCGCTGTAGGCGGAGCGCTCGACGAGCGTGTGGCGGGTCTCGCCGTAGGTGGCGATGGCCGCGAGGACGACCTTGCCGTGCTCGTCCTCCAGCTCGTACGGGGCCTCCAGGCCGGTGGCGCCGTGCTCGACGGCGTAGGCGTACGCGGCGCGCGCGTCCGGCACCTCGATGGCGAGGTCGACGACGCCGTCGCCGTGCTCGGCGACGTGGGCGGCGAGGGCCCGGCCGCGGTCGGTCGCGGCCTTGATGACCGTGGTGAGGACGAAGCGGGCGCCGCCCGACTCCAGCACGTAACTGGCGCTCTCGCGGCTTCCGTTCTCCGGTCCGCGGTAGGCGACGAGCTTCATGCCGAAGGCGGTGGAGTAGTAGTGGGCGGCCTGCTTGGCGTTGCCGACGGCGAAGACCACCGCGTCCATCCCCTTGACCGGGAAGGGGTCGGCCTGCCGTGCGGTGTGCGGGGTGTGATCCGTGGTCTGAGTCATGGCCGCAGGGTCCCGCCGATCCACAAGGTGCGCAATAGTTTGCGTATTGGCTGGGCAGACTGCATAGCAGAACGCAGGTAACACCGGACGTTCTGTACATGCTGACCACTGGGAGGACCGCATGGCGATCGATCGTTTGGACGGCCGGCTGATCGAACTGCTGGCCGAGGAGCCGCGGATCGGCGTGCTGGAGGCCTCGCGCCGGCTGGGCGTGGCGCGCGGGACCGTCCAGGCGCGGCTGGACCGGCTGCAGGCGCAGGGCGTCATCCGCGGCTTCGGCCCGGACGTGGACCCGGCGGCGCTGGGCTATCCGGTGACGGCCTTCGCGACGCTGGAGATCAAGCAGGGGCAGGGCGGCGACGTCCGGACGCACCTCGCGACCGTCCCCGAGGTGCTGGAGCTGCACACCACCACCGGGCGCGGCGACATGCTCTGCCGTCTGGTCGCACGCTCGAACGCCGACCTCCAGCGTGTGATCGACCGGGTTGTGGGTTTTGATGGCATCGTGCGGGCCTCCACGGCGATCGTCATGGAGAACGCCGTGCCGCTGCGGATCATCCCGCTGGTGCAGCAGGCGTCGCAGGCCCCGTACCAGCCCTGAGGTTGTGCGGCGCCGGAGTTCCGGGCGCGAGAGGGAGGCGAGCGGGTGAGCTTCTGGGAGTACCTGGCCGGCCGCCGCGCCCAGCTGCTGGCGGACGGCTGGCAGCACGCCAGCGCCGTCTTCCAGTGCATGGTCGTCGCGACCGTCCTCGGCGTGGTGATCGGCGTGCTCACCTACCGCAGCGAGTGGGCCGGCAACCTCGCGGTGACCACGACGGCGACCCTGCTCACCATCCCCTCGCTGGCCCTGCTCGGCCTGCTCATCCCGCTCACCGGCCTGGGCGTGGCGCCGACGGTCACGGCGCTCGTGCTCTACGGGCTGCTGCCCATCGTCCGCAACGCGGTGGTGGGGCTGCGGGGCGTGGACCCCTCGCTGGTGGACGCCGCGAAGGGGATCGGGATGTCGCGCGCGGCGCGGCTGGTGCGCATCGAGCTGCCGCTCGCCTGGCCGCCGATCCTCACCGGGATCCGGGTGGCCACGCAGATGCTGATGGGCATCGCGGCGGTGGCCGCGTACGCCTCCGGGCCGGGGCTGGGCAACGAGATCTTCCGCGGCGTCTCGTCGCTGGGCAGCGCCAACGCCCTCAACCAGGTGCTCGCCGGGACGCTCGGGATCATCGTGCTCGCCCTGCTCTTCGACGCGGCGTACGTACTGATCGGGCGGCTGACCGTGCCGAGGGGGATCCGTGGCTGACGCGCCCGGAGCCACCATCCAGCTGGAGAACCTCACCAAGCGCTACCCCGGCAACCCCGCGCCCGCCGTGGACTGCGTGAACATGGACATCAAGGCCGGGGAGCTGGTGGTCTTCGTGGGCCCGTCCGGCTGCGGCAAGACCACCACCATGAAGATGATCAACCGGCTGATCGAGCCGACGTCCGGCCGTATCCGCATCGACGGCGAGGACGTCACCGGCATCGACCCGGTGCGCCTGCGCCGCAAGATCGGCTACGCCATCCAGGCCTCCGGGCTGTTCCCCCATATGACCGTCGCCCAGAACATCTCGCTCGTCCCGCGCATGACCGGCTGGCCCAAGCGGCGGATCGCCGAGCGGGTGGAGGAGATGCTCGACCTGGTGGGGCTCGACCCCGGCGAGTTCCAGGGCCGCTATCCGCGCCAGCTCTCCGGCGGGCAGCAGCAGCGCGTCGGCGTGGCCCGCGCCCTGGCCGCCGATCCGCCGGTGCTGCTGATGGACGAGCCGTTCGGCGCGGTCGACCCGATCACCCGCGACCACCTGCAGGACGAGCTGATCCGGCTGCAGCACGAGCTGCACAAGACGATCGTCTTCGTCACCCACGACTTCGACGAGGCCATCAAGCTCGGCGACCGGATCGCCGTGCTCCGCGAGCGCTCGCACATCGCCCAGTTCGACACCCCCGAGGCCATCCTCACCAACCCCGCCGACGACTTCGTCTCCGGCTTCGTGGGGGCGGGCGCGGCGCTCAAGCGGCTCAACCTCACGCGCGTACGGGACGTGGGCGTCGTCGACTTCCCCACCGCCACCGTCGACGACCCCCTCCAGACGATCTTCGAACGGCTGCGCCGCGGCACCACCAACGAGGTGCTGCTGCTGGACCGCCACCACCGCCCGTACAAATGGCTCCGGCGCGGCGACCTGATGCGCGCCCAGGGCTCCCTCGCCCGCGCCGGCACCCTCGTGCACGACACCGTCACCCGCGACGCGACGCTGCGCGACGCCCTGGAGGCCGTCCTCGTCGACAACGCGGGCCGGGTGCCCGTGACCGGGCGGCGCGGCCGCTACGAGGGGGTCGTCGACATGGAGACCCTCATGAACTCCGTGCACGAACTGCTGGAGGAGGACCGGCTCGACGCCGTCGAACACCAGCACCTGCTGGAGGAACAGCGCGCCCAGCAGGTGCTGGAGGAGCAGGAGGGCACGACCGACGCGCCGGAGGAGCTGGCGTGACCGGCGAGCGGCCGGGGCCCGCGGAGGCCGGCGCGGGCCCCGTACCGCCGGAGGCGGTGGGCGCGGACGCGGATGCCGGCGGCCCGCCCGGGCCGCCCCCGCCCGCCGTACGCCCCGCCCGGCGCATCACCCGGCGCAAGCTGCTCCTGCGGCCCTGCTTCCTGCTCGTCCTGCTGCTGGCCACCTGGCTGTGGTTCCGCGGCGCCGGCCTGGACTCCGTCGCCCGCAACTCCATCGCCGACGGCAACGTCTGGCTGCGCCTGCGCCAGCACGTCGTCCTCACCGTGGTCTCCACCTTCTTCGTCCTGATCATCGCCATCCCGCTGGGCATCCTGCTCACCCGGCGCCGGCTGCGCCCCGCCGCGCCCGCCGCCATCGCCGTCGCCAACGTCGGCCAGGCCACCCCCGCGATCGGGCTGCTGGCGCTGCTGGTGATCTGGATGGGCATCGGCATGCAGGCGGCGCTCGTCGGCATCGTCGTCTACGCGGTGCTGCCCGTCCTCGCCAACACCGTCGCGGGACTGCGCGCCATCGACCCGACCCTGGTGGAGGCCGCGCGCGGCATCGGCATGTCCGCCACCGGGGTGCTGCGCCGGGTCGAACTGCCGCTGGCCGTGCCGCTGATCCTCGCGGGCGTACGGACCGCGCTCGTCCTCAACGTGGGCACGGCGACGCTCGCCTACTTCGGCGGGGGCGGCGGGCTCGGCGACCTGATCGCCTCGGGCATCACCAACCAGCGGATGCCGGTGCTCGTCCTGGGGTCCGTGCTGACCGTGGCGCTCGCGCTGCTCGTGGACTGGCTGGCGTCCCTGGCCGAGCTGCTGCTGCGGCCGCGCGGCCTGGAGGCCCCCTGAGATGGCCGGGCGGCAGCCGGCCCGAGGGCGGAGAGCCGGGCGGCGCGCAGCGCTCCGGGCGGCGCCCGCGCTCGCCCTCGCCCTCCTCGCCTCCCTCACCGGCGGCTGCGGGCTGACCAGCGGCTCCCCCATGGCCGACGACGTCCGCCCCGGTTCGATCGGCCGGGGCCTGCCGCTCAAGGGCGCCGACCTGACGGTCACCTCCAAGAGCTTCAGCGAGAACATCGTGCTCGGCCAGATCATGGGCCTGGCCTTCCGGGCCGCCGGGGCGAAGGTGCTGGACCGCACCAACATCCAGGGCTCGGTCGGGGCCCGCGAGGCGGTCCGGTCCGGCGAGGCGGACGCCATGTACGAGTACACGGGCACCGCCTGGATCACGTACCTCGGCCACGACCGGCCCATCCCCGACCCCGCGCGGCAGTGGCGGGCCGTCGCCGACGCCGACGCGCGCAACGGCCTCACCTGGCTCGCCCCCGCGGCCCTCGACAACACCTACGCGCTGGCGGTGAACCGGGCCGGCGCGCGCAAGTACGGCACCCGCACCCTCTCGGACGTGGCCGCGCTGTCACGGCGGAACCCGCGGGCGGTGACGCTGTGCGTGGAGAGCGAGTTCGCCGCGCGCGACGACGGGCTGCAGGGCATGGCCAAGGCCTATGGGATGGACGTGCCCGCCTCCCGCGTCCAGAAGATGGACGGCGGCATCGTCTACACCCAGGTCTCCGGGGGCGGCTCCTGCACCTTCGGCGAGGTCTTCACCACCGACGGCCGCATCGCGGCGATGCAGCTCGTCGTCATGGACGACGACAAGCACTTCTTCCCCCACTACAACGCCGCGCCGGAGATCAACAGCGGCACGCTGCGCAAGCACCCGGCGATCAAGGACGTGCTGGACCCCATCACGGCGCGGCTCGACGACGACGTGGCGCGGCGGCTCAACGCGAGGGTGGACGTGGACGGGCAGGACCCGCACGAGGTCGCGAAGGAGTGGCTGCTGAAGGAGGGGTTCATCAGCAAGTAGGCGACCGGCCGGGCCGGTGAACGGGCGGGGCCGGCAGGCGGGGGGTCAGAGGTGGAGGTCAGCAGGCGGGGGTCAGCAGGTGGGGACGTTGTCCTCGTCCCCGGCCCGCAGGGCGCGCAGCGACGTGATCGCGTCCTGCAGCTTCTGCACGGGGATCAGCTGCAGCCCCTTGGGCAGATTGGCCTCGGCGGCCGAGCACTCGGCCTTCGGGACGAGGAAGACCGTCGCGCCGTCGCGCCGGGCCGCCTGCGTCTTCAGCGGTACGCCGCCGACCGGGCCGACCTTCCCGTCGGCGTCGATCGTGCCCGTGCCCGCGATGGTCCGCCCGCCGGTGAGGTCGCCGCCGCGGCCGTCGCCGTCGACCTTGTCGATGATCCCGAGGGTGAAGAGGAGCCCCGCGCTCGGGCCGCCCACGTCGGCCAGGCTGAGGCCGACCTTCAGCTCGTCCGGCGAGCGGTGCAGGTAGCGCAGGGCCGCGTCCGTGGCGGCGTCCTGCGACTTCTTCATCTCCGCCTTGTTGTGCGCGTCGACCTCCTCGTCGGAGTCGCCGACGGGGTAGACGGCGTCGTGCGGCATCACGGCCCGGTCCGTACGCGTCCAGCCGCCGATCACGTCGCCCAGGTCCACGTCGACGCGCGGGCCCGTCACCACGATCGTCGTCATGCGCAGCTGGCCCGTCGTCCTGCGGGCCTGCGCGCCCTGGATCTCGATGACCTGTCTGCCCTCGTGCGTGCCGAGCACGTCCACCGTCGAACCCGGCTGTGCGACCGAGAACGGCAGCGGCACGAAGGGGACCGAGGCGAGCAGGGCGACGACGGGCACGGCACAGACGGCAAGGGTCCGGGCGCGGCGGGACCGGGCGGGCGTGGTCGGAGCGGGCATGCAGCGAATCTAGTTCACGTGCGTCCCTTCCGTGACATGCGCCCTCGCCGGGCGAGGCGCGGCGAGGGCGGGGGACGGCCGGGCAGGCCGGGCAGGCCGGGCAGGCCGGATCACCTCAGGGCGTCGGCGACCTCCTTCGCCGCCTCCACCACGCGGGGCCCGACGCGGTCGGGAATCGTGTCCGTGAGCATCACCACCCCCACGCTGCCCTCGATCCCCAGGACGCCGAGCAGGGGTGCCGCCGCGCCGCTCGCGCCGGCCTCCAGCTCGCCGTGCGTGAGGGCGTAGCCGGGGCCGTCGCTCTCGCCGCGGCGGGCGGCGAGTATGGCGCGGCCGGCCGCACCCCGGTCCAGGGGGTGGCGGAAGCCCGCGCGGTAGGCCACGTGGTAGTCCGTCCACGTCGGCTCGACGACGGCCACCGCGAGCGCCTCGGTGCCGTCGACGAGCGTCAGGTGGGCGGTGGCCCCGATGTCCTCCGCCAGGGAGCGCAGGGCGGGCAGGGCCGCCTCGCGCACCAGCGGGTGCACCTGCCGGCCGAGCCGCAGCACCCCGAGGCCCACCCGGGCCCGGCCGCCGATGTCGCGGCGGACGAGTGCGTGCTGCTCCAGCGTGGCCAGCAGGCGGTAGACCACGGTGCGGTTGACCCCGAGCCGGGTGGACAGCTCGGTGACGGTCAGGCCGTGGTCGGTGTCGGCGAGCAGTTTGAGGACACGCAGTCCTCTGTCGAGCGTCTGCGAGGTCTCCGCGGTCACGACGCCCCTCCTCCGATGTATGGCGGCTCTCGTCGGGTGGGGTGCGCCGCCGTCCCGTCCGGCAGCGCGCGAGGAGAGGCCGCCGGCGGCTTGTCGCTTCTTGCTGCGCTTCATGCGCTACTTGCGCTTCTTGCACCGGCTGCGCTCCGCGGCGGCGCTGCCACGGGGCGTGTGCGTGACCGGAACCGTAGCGCCGCCGGTCCGCTCAGCGGAAGAGTCTGCCCGCGATCCGGTCAGGCGGAGGCGGAATCACGAATATCGGGGCCGGTGTCCCATCATCCGGACACCGGCCCCGTCATCGGTACGCAGCGGGGCGCCCTTCAGCGGGCGCGCTCCTCGGCGTGAGCGCCCCTCGGCATGAGCGCCCCGCCTCCTGTGGGTGGACCGCTACTTCACGTGCGGTCCACTACTTCGCATGCGGTCCGCTACTTCATGCGCGTGGCCCACTCGCGCACCTTCTTGATGCGCTCGTTGAGCTGCCCGGCCGTCGCCTCCGCGCTCGGCGGGCCGCCGCACACGCGGCGCAGTTCGGTGTGGATGACGCCGTGGGGCTTGCCGCTCTGGTGGACGTAGGCGCCTACCAGGGTGTTGAGCTGCTTGCGCAGTTCGAGGAGCTCCTTGTGGGTGACCACCGGGCGGCGCTCCGCGGGCAGTTCGAGGAGGTCCGCCTCGGCGTCCGGGCGCTTGCGGCTGTGGGCGATCTGGCGCGCCTGCCGCTTCTGCAGCAGCAGCTCCACCTGCTCGGGCTCCAGCAGACCGGGGATGCCGAGGTAGTCCTGCTCCTCCTCGCTGCCCGCGTGCGCCTGCATGCCGAACTCGGCGTTGTTGTAGAGGACCCGGTCGAAGACCGCGTCGGACTCCAGCGCCTCGAAGGAGAGTTGGTCGTCGCTGCCGGTGTCCTCGTCCTGCTGGCGCTCCGCCTCGGCGAGGAGCTTGTCCTCCTCGGCGTAGGGGTCCTCCTCGCCCTCCTTCTTGGGCTTGTCGAGGACGTGGTCGCGCTCGACCTCCATCTCGTTGGCGAAGGTCAGCAGGTTGGGGACGGTCGGCAGGAAGACGGAGGCGGTCTCGCCGCGCCGGCGCGAGCGCACGAAGCGGCCGACGGCCTGCGCGAAGAACAGCGGCGTGGAGATCGTCGTGGCGTAGACGCCGACGGCGAGGCGGGGCACGTCCACGCCCTCGGACACCATGCGGACGGCGACCATCCAGCGGGCGTCGCCCTGCGAGAAGTCGTCGATGCGCTGGGAGGCGCCACTGTCGTCGGAGAGCACGAGCGTGGCGCCCTCGCCGGTGATCTCGCGGATCAGCTTGGCGTAGGCGCGGGCGGACTCCTGGTCGGAGGCGATCACGAGGGCGCCCGCGTCCGGGATGGACTTGCGCACCTCGGTCAGGCGGCGGTCGGCGGCCCGCAGCACATTCGGCATCCAGTCGCCGCGCGGGTCGAGCGCCGTGCGCCACGCCTGGGAGACGGCGTCCTTGGTCATCGGCTCGCCGAGGCGGGCCTCCAGCTCGTCGCCCGCCTTGGTGCGCCAGCGCATGTTGCCGCTGTAGGAGAGGAAGATGACCGGGCGGACGACGCCGTCGGAGAGGGCGTTGCCGTATCCGTACGTGTAGTCCGCGGAGGAGCGGCGGATGCCGTCGTTGCCCTCCTCGTACGTGACGAACGGGATGGGGTTGGTGTCGGAGCGGAAGGGCGTGCCGGTCAGGCACAGGCGGCGCGTCGCCGGCTCGAAGGCCTCCAGGCAGGCCTCGCCCCACGAGCGGGAGTCGCCGGCGTGGTGGATCTCGTCGAGGATGACGAGGGTCTTGCGCTGCTCGCTGCGGTTGCGGTGGAGCATGGGGCGCACGCCCACGCCGGCGTAGGTCACGGCGACGCCGTGGTACTCGCGGCCGAGGGGGCCGGCGCTGTACTCCGGGTCGAGCTTGATGCCTATCCGGGCCGCCGCTTCCGCCCACTGCTTCTTCAGGTGCTCGGTCGGGGCGACGACGGTCACCTGCTGGACCACGTGGTGGTGCAGCAGCCAGGAGGCCAGGGTGAGGGCGAAGGTCGTCTTGCCGGCGCCCGGGGTGGCGACGGCGAGGAAGTCGCGGGGCTGCTCCTGGACGTACTTCTCCATGGCGCCCTGCTGCCAGGCGCGGAGCTTGTTCGCGGTACCCCAAGGGGCCCGGCCGGGGAAAGCAGGGGAGAGATGGTGGTTGGTGGTGGTGGTAGTCACGGTCTCCGTCTGGGGGCGCCCCCGGCGCTGGCCGGGGGAGGGTCGGCAGTCGGCAACCGCGTCAGCCTACCGGTGCCGGGGTTCACGCTCCGGGGTTACGCCCCGGGGTCACCCGAGGGTGGGACCGAGGTCACACGGCGGCCGGCGGCGTCGCGCGGGGCGAGCCGGGTGGCGACGTACGCGCCCACCAGCGCGAACGCCGAGGCGGCCGCGAAGACCGCCGCGAAGGCGTGCGCCGGGGCGGCCGCGCCGGCCGTCGCCGCGCTCGCCGAGCCGCCGCCGAAGGAGACGAAGAGCACTCCGGCGAGCCCGACCAGGACGATGCTGCCGAGCGCGTCGGCCGTCTGCAGCGAGGCCGCGTTGGTGCCCTCCTCGCCGGGCCGGGACAGCTTCAGCAGCAGCACCGCCCCGCTGGAGATCGTCAGCCCCATGCCGTAGCCGCCGATCACCCAGGACGCGCCCGCCACCCACACCGGGACGCCGTGCACCAGCACCGCCGACATCAGCGCGACGGCGAGCGCCACCAGCACCATGCCGAGGCTCATCAGCCGCTCGCGGTACGGCTCGGCCCGGCGGCGGCTCTGGGTGTACGAACCGAGCGCCCAGGTCAGGCCGCCGCCGGTGAGGGAGAGCCCGGCGAGGGTCGCGGACAGGCCGCGCTCGGAGACGAGCATCAGCGGGATGAACGTCTCGGCCGCCAGGAACGAGCCCTGCGCGACGCCGCGCAGCAGCACGACCGACGGCAGCCCGCGGGCCGCGCG
>NZ_JBAMDC010000191.1:0-12593 GCF_036961605.1 Streptomyces sp. KLMMK | reverse complement strand
GCCTCGCGGCCCTCCTTCTTCGGCACCCCGGCGGCGGCGCGCTCGTAGAGCAGCGCCCCTTCCTCCAGGACGAGTTGGACGTCCATCCCGGCGGGGATCTTCACCGAGGCCCGGTGCCGCCAGGTCGCCACCGGATCGCTCCAGGCCTCCACCGCGTACGTCCAGCGGCCCTCCGAGCCGGGGGTGACGTCCGCGCCCCAGCGGTCGGTGCCGGGCGCGAGTTCGCGCATGGGGGTCCAGGGGCCGCTGCGGCCCGCCGGGTCGCGCAGCACCACGTTGGCGCCGAGCGCGTCGTGGCCCTCGCGGAAGACGGTGGCGGTGACCTGGAAGGTCTCGCCGACGACCGCCTTGACCGGCCGGCGGCCGCAGTCCACGAGCGGCCCGAGGTCCAGGACGGGGATACGACCGATCATGGGATCACCTGGGGGTTCGACGGGATCGGAGGGGTGGTGCGGGTGGGGCGGAGCGGCGGGTCTGGCGAGTTCTGCTCTTTCTATCTGCTCCGCCGGCGGCCGGCCGGGTGCGGGCATGACTGCTCCTGACCGCGTTCACTCGGGTGGGTGCGGAAGACGTGCGGAGGGCGTGGGACGCGTACACGAGGCGGCGGCGGACTGCGACTCCCTGCATACCGCTTGAGCTTTCCCACCGGTCCCGGCCGGGCATGCCCGCACCGTGGGACCTACCGGTGCGTAGTTCCCGTGGCACCCGGTGGGGAGGCAGGCCGGCACGCCGTCACCCGTACGAAGTCTCCCCGTTGGGCCGATCGTGTGCAATGCGCGAAAACCGGGTAACCGGCGGCCAGACGGGGGAATGGCGCTCCGTTCCGGCCGTCGAAGGCCGTAGCGGTAACCGGCCGCCGCCGTTCCCGCTGTACGCGCGGCGTATTTGCGCCTCGTACGGGTGCATCAGCCGGGGGGCCGACGCGTGCGGTCCGCTTCTCCGTACCGTCCACCATACGGACGCCGTTCCCGGCCATGCACCCGTCCGCCGGCCGCACCGGGCGCACCGGCGGCGGCCGGGCTCCGGCGGTCGCCCCAGGGGGCGCACTTCCCGCCTGCACCTGCCAGGAGCAGGCAGTTGCCGCGAAGCGCCACGAAGCCCCCGGGCGTCCCCGCTACCGTCGTGGGGGTGAAGGCCATTCGTCGATTCAGTGTGCGCCCCGTTCTGCCGGAGCCCCTACGACCGCTCAGTGAGCTGGCGCGCAATCTGCGCTGGTCCTGGCACCCCGAGACCCGTGAGCTCTTCCAGGCCGTCGACCCCGAGGGCTGGCGGGCCGCCGCCGGCGACCCGCTGCGGCTGCTGGGCTCGGTGCCCGCGGCGCGGCTCGCGGCCCTCGCCGACGACCGCCGCTTCCGCCGCCGCCTCGCCGCGGTGGCCGACGACCTGCAGGACTACCTCACCGGCCGGCGCTGGTACCAGGAGCAGCCCGAGGGGCTGCCCGCCGCCATCGCCTACTTCTCGCCCGAATTCGGCATCACCGCCGCCCTCCCGCAGTACAGCGGCGGGCTCGGCATCCTCGCCGGCGACCACCTGAAGTCCGCCAGCGACCTCGGCGTCCCCCTCATCGGCGTCGGACTGCTCTACCGGCACGGCTACTTCCGCCAGTCCCTCTCCCGCGAGGGCTGGCAGCAGGAGCACTACCCCCTGCTCGATCCCAACGAGCTCCCGCTCACCATGCTGCGCGAGCCCGACGGCAACCCCAGCCGCGTCTCCCTCGCCCTCCCCGGCGGCCGCTCCCTGCGCGCCTACATCTGGCAGGCCCGGGTCGGCCGGGTGCCGCTGCTGCTCCTCGACTCCGACGTCGAGGAGAACGGCCCCGGCGAGCGCGAGGTCACCGACCGGCTCTACGGCGGGGGCGGCGAGCACCGGCTGCTGCAGGAGATGCTCCTGGGCATCGGCGGCGTCCGCGCCGTGCGCACCTACTGCCGTCTGACCGGCCACCCCGAACCCGAGGTCTTCCACACCAACGAGGGCCACGCCGGCTTCCTGGGACTGGAGCGCATCCGCGAACTCGTGGACGGCGGGCTGGACTTCGACGCCGCCCTGGAGTGCGCCCGCGCCGGAGCCGTCTTCACCACCCACACCCCCGTGCCCGCCGGCATCGACCGCTTCGACCGCGAGCTGGTCGCCCGCCACTTCGGCGCCGCCGGCGAACTGCCCGGCATCGACGTCGAACGCGTCCTCGAACTGGGCCTGGAGACCTACCCCGGCGGCGAGCCCAACCTCTTCAACATGGCCGTCATGGGCCTGCGGCTCGCCCAGCGCGCCAACGGCGTCTCCACCCTCCACGGGCAGGTCAGCCGGCAGATGTTCGCCGGCCTCTGGCCGGGCTTCGACGCCGAGGAAGTGCCCATCGACTCCGTCACCAACGGCGTCCACGCCCCCACCTGGGTCGCCCCCGAGGTGATGCGCCTGGGCGCCCGCCGGGTCGGCGCCGGCCGCACCGAGGACGCCCTGGCCGTCGGCGGCTCCCCGCGCTGGGACGCCGTCGCCGACATCCCCGACGCCGACATCTGGGAGCTGCGCCGCACCCTGCGCGAACAGCTGGTCGAGGAGGTGCGCGAGCGGCTGCGCGCCGCCTGGCGCGAGCGCGGCGCCGGCACCGCCGAGCTCGGCTGGATCGACGGCGTCCTCGACCCCGGCGTCCTCACCATCGGCTTCGCCCGCCGCGTGCCCTCCTACAAGCGCCTCACCCTCATGCTCCGCGACCGCGACCGCCTCATGGACCTCCTCCTGCACCCCGAGCGGCCCGTGCAGATCGTCGTCGCCGGCAAGGCCCACCCCGCCGACGACAGCGGCAAGCGCCTCGTGCAGGAGCTCGTGCGCTTCGCCGACGACCCGCGCGTGCGCCGGCGCCTGGTCTTCCTGCCCGACTACGGCATGGCCATGGCCCAGCGGCTCTACCCCGGCTGCGACGTCTGGCTCAACAACCCGCTGCGCCCGCTGGAGGCCTGCGGCACCTCGGGGATGAAGGCCGCCCTCAACGGCTGTCTCAACCTCTCGGTGCTCGACGGCTGGTGGGACGAGTGGTACGAGCCCGACTTCGGCTGGGCGATCCCCACCGCCGACGGCGCGGCCATGGACGACAACCGCCGCGACGACCTGGAGGCGGCCGCCCTCTACGACCTGCTGGAGCGGCGGGTGGCCCCGCGCTTCTACGACCGGACGCAGGGCGGGCTCCCCGGACGCTGGATCGAGATGGTGCGGCGCACGCTGACCACGCTCGGCCCGAAGGTCCTCGCCGGGCGCATGGTGCGCGAGTACGTGGAGCGGCTCTACGCCCCCGCCGCCGAGGCCCAGCGGGCCCTCACACCCGCCGCGGCGAGCGAGCTGGCCGCCTGGAAGGCCCGGGTGCGGGCCGGGTGGCCGGGCGTGGCCGTCGACCACGTGGAGGCCGTCGCCGACACCGCCCTCAACGGCACCGCGACCCTGGGCTCCACGGTCTGCCTGCGGGTGAGCGTCACGCTCGGCCCGCTGGACCCGGCCGACGTGGAGGTGCAGGCCGTGGCCGGGCGGGTCGACCCCACCGACCGGCTGAGCCAGACCGCCACGTTCCCCCTCAAGCCCGCGGGCGGCCCCGCCCTGGACGGCCGCCGTCTGTACGAGGGGCCGCTCACCCTCGACCGCACGGGCCCCTTCGGCTACACCGTCCGCATCCTGCCCTCGCACCGGCTGCTGTCCAGCGGCGCGGAGATGGGCCTGGTGACGCTGCCGTCGGAGGCGACGGGCGAGGCGGCGGGGGTGCTGTTGCGCTGACGCGCGGCCGCCCCGCCCCGTGCGTATGTGCGTAGGGCGCCGTCCGGGGGAGTCATGCTCACCCCGGACGGCGCCCGGTTCAGGTGCCGCGCCCCTCAGGGGGCGCGGCCGTGGGGCCGTGCCGGGCTCAGAAACTCAGCTTCCAGCTGTTGACCGTGCCGCTGTCCGCGGAGTACACGTCCTGCACCTGCAACTTCCACGTACCGGTCGCGGAGACCGCCGACGCGTCGACCGTGTAGCTGGCCTTCACGTCCGCCGCGGAGTCCCAGGCGTCCGAGTCCTTCAGCCGCCACGTCTTGCCGTCCGGCGCGACCAGGTCGATGCGCAGGTCGCCGCGGTAGGTGTGGGTGATGTTCACGTCCACCTTGAGGGCGGAGGAGCCGTTGCCGCTGCGGGTCACGACGACCGGCGAGGTCACGGCGTCGCCCGCGTCCGGGATTGCGACGGGGGTGTTGTTCTCGAAGACGCTGCCGCCGCCCGTGGTGTTCACGGTCCACTTGAAGGACGCGCTCGAGGACTTGCCGGCCGAGTCCTTGACCGTGACGGTGACGTTGCTGGTGCCGGTGGCGGTCGGCGTGCCGGAGATCAGACCGGTGGAGGCGTTGATCGACAGGCCCGCGGGCAGGCCGGTCGCCGAGTAGCTCAGGGCGCCGGAGTTGCTGCTGGTGGCCTTGATCTGCAGGGAGACGGCGGTGTTCACGATGCTCGTCTGGTCACCGGGTGCGGTGATGCTGACCCCGGTCCCGGGGGTGGCCCGGCTGCCGACGTTGACGGCCGCCCAGGCGTTGGCCACGTTGTTGTACGTCTCGCTGCCCACGCCGAAGAGCTCGCCGGCGGCCCACAGCGTCGCGTCGCGCGCGCCGGCGTAGTTGGTGTTCGACTGCATGCGCCCGGTCAGCGCCTTGAACCAGATCTTCGCGGCGTTGTCCCGGCCGATGCCGGTCACGGGCAGGCCGTCGGAGGTCGGCGAGTCGTAGGAGACGCCGTTGATCACCTTCGCGCCGCTGCCCTCGGAAGCGAGGTAGAACCAGTGGTTGGCGGGGCCCGACGAGTAGTGCACGTCGATGCCGCCGATGCCCGAGTACCAGGCGTCCTTGGAGCGGGTGTCCTTGCTGGGCTTGTCCATGTAGCGCAGCGGGGAGCCGTTGCTGTTGATGTCGATCTTCTCGCCGACGAGGTAGTCGCCCACGTCGTTGGGGTTGTTCGCCCAGAACTCCACGGCGGCGGCGAAGATGTCGGAGGTGGCCTCGTTGAGGCCGCCGGACTCGCCTGCATAGGTGAGGTTGGCGGTCGCCGAGGTGACGCCGTGCGTCATCTCGTGCGCGGCCACGTCGATCGAGGTCAGCGGCTTGGCGTTGCCGGAGCCGTCGCCGTAGGTCATGCAGAAGCAGTCGTCCGACCAGAAGGCGTTGACGTAGTTGTTGCCGTAGTGCACCCGGCTGTACGCGCCCACGCCGTCACCGCGGATGCCGCTGCGCCCGTGCACGTTCTTGTAGTAGTCCCACGTCAGCTGGGCGCCGTAGTGCGCGTCCACGCCGGCGGTGGCGGCGTCGCTCGTGGTGCCGTTGCCCCAGACGTCGTCGGCGTCGGTGAAGAGGGTGCCGGTGCCGGAGGAGCCGCGGTTGAGGTTGTAGGTCTTGTGGCCGCCGCGCGAGGCGTCGTTGAGCTGGTAGGAGCCGCCCGACTGCGAGGTGCCGATGGTCACCTGGCCGCTGTACTTGCTGTTGCCGGTGCCCTGCTTGACTCCCTGGAACTCGAAGAGCTTCTTGCCCGTCCGTGCGTCGGTGATGACGTGCAGCTCGTTGGGCGTGCCGTCCTCCTGGAGGCCGCCGACGACGGTCTCGTAGGCGAGGACCGGCTTGCCGCTCGCGGCCCAGATCACCTTGCGGGGCGCCCGGTCGGCCTTGCCGGCCTTCGAGCCCTGCGCGCCCGCGGCCTTCACGGCCTCCTTCTCGGCGGCGGCCGCCGAGAAGGACGGGGTGGTCGTCGCGATCGTCATCCGGGCCTTGGTCGCCTTGGCGACGCTCTTGACGGCGCCGCCCTTGGTCGCGTCCACGACGAGGTCGCCGCCGAGCACCGGCAGACCCTCGTACGTCCGCTCGTAGCGGGTGTGGATCGTGCCGTTGACGTCCTTGACGACGTCCTTGACGACCAGCTTCTCCTTGGCGCCGAGGCCCAGGGTCCGCGCGGTCTCCGCCTTGGTCGCGTCGGCCTGGCGGATCAGTTCGGCGCGCTGCGAGGGAGTGAGCTTCACGGGCATGGCGCCCGGGTCGGCCTTGGCGACGACCTTGCGCGGAGCGCTGCCCGCTCCGTCGTCGGTGCGGGCGGCCGCGGTTCCGGTCTGGGTGCCGACGGCGAGCATCGCCGAGACGGCGACCAGTGCACCGGCGGCGACGGCTCTCTTCTGGGGGGTGGGTCTCACGCTGACTCCTTCTGCGAGGGGCAGATCAGGCAGAACAGGTGGAGCTGGGGGCCGATGGATCCCGTCCGACGGGTCAGGTCCGATGAATCCGGCGGGTGCGGTCAAACGTTGTGGAGCGCTGCGCTTCCCCGTGCGCGGTGGCCGCCGGGTGCTGCCGGTCGGTGCCGCGGGACGGGGGTGGGAGGCGTGGGGCCTCGGGGGGACAGCAGGCGATGCAACGTGCCGGTGGAGCGAGGCCGACGCCCGGCGGCCGTGCCGTGGGGGAGCCGCGCGTCAGTGGAGGGAAGAGTGCCACCGCAGGCATGTACGTGTCAGGAGCCCGGAGGCAAGTTGGCCGGAATCCGTCCGTTGACGAAAGAACGAGGTCCGCATAGCGGTGCGGGGCGGCGCCTGCCGCCACCGCCACGCACCCGGGCCGTCAGGCCAGGCTGTCCCGCCAGGCCCGGTGCAGGTCCGCGAAGCGGCCCGTGCCTCCGGTCAGCTCGGCCGGGGAGCCGTCCTCCACGACGCGGCCGTCGGCCATCACCAGGACGCGGTCCGCGATCTCGACCGTCGACAGCCGGTGCGCGATGACCACCGCCGTACGGCCGTGCAGCACCGTGGCCATCGCACGCTGCACCGCCCGCTCGCCCGGGATGTCCAGCGAGGACGTGGCCTCGTCCAGGATGAGCACCGCCGGGTCGGCGAGCAGGGCGCGTGCGAAGGCCACCAGCTGGCGCTGCCCGGCCGAGATCCGGCCGCCGCGCTTGCGCACGTCGGTGTCGTAGCCCTCCGGCAGGGCCGTGATGAAGTCGTGGGCGCCGATCGCCTTCGCCGCCCGCTCGATCTCCTCCCGGCCGGCCCCGGGGCGGCCGATGGCGATGTTCTCCGCGACGGTGCCGGAGAACAGGAAGGCCTCCTGCGTCACCATGACCACTCCGCGCCGCAGCTCCGGCACGGCGAGCGCGTCCAGCGGCACCCCGTCGAGGAGCACCCGGCCCTCGGTGGGGTCGTAGAAGCGGGCCAGGAGCTTGGCGAGGGTGGACTTGCCGGCCCCCGTCGAGCCGACCACCGCGACCGTCTGCCCGGCGTGCAGCGTCAGGTCGAAGCGGGGCAGCACCTCGCCGCCCGTGCGGTAGGCGAAGCGCACCCCCTCGAAGACGACCTCGCGGCCGGGCAGCCCCGCCCGCCGCTCCGGCAGCGTGCGCGGCTCGGCGGGCTCGGGCACGCCGGGCCGCTGGGCGAGCAGGCCCGCGATCTTCTCCAGCGAGGCCGCGGCCGACTGGTAGGAGTTGAGGAACATCGCCAGCTGGTCGATCGGGTCGTACAGCCGCCGCAGGTAGAGCACCGCCGCCGCGAGCACGCCCAGCTCCAGCCCGTCGCCGGCCACCCGGTAGGCGCCCCAGAGGACGACGGCGGCCAGCACCACGTTGGCCACGAGGCGGGAGAGGAAGACGTAGCGGGCCATCTCCAGCAGCGCCCGGGTGTTCGCGTGCCGGTGCCGGTCGTTGAGCTCCGCGAAGTGCGCGGCGTTGGCGCGCTCCCGGCGGAAGGCCTGGACCGGGCGGATGCCGTTCATGGTCTCGGTGAACTTCACGATCACCGAGGCGATGGCGGTGGAGCGCTCGTGGTAGACCGCGTGCGCGCGCCGCCGGTAGGAGCGCATCAGCAACTGCAGCGGGACGAAGGACAGGACGGCGGCGGCGCCGATGCCCCAGTCCAGGTAGAGCAGGGTGGCCGAGATGTACACGACGGCCAGGCAGACCCCGATGAGCTCCTGCAGCCCGTCGTTGATCAGCTCGCGTATCGACTCGACGTCGGTGGTCGCGCGCGAGATGAGGCGCCCGGAGGTATAGCGCTCGTGGAAGTCGACGCTGAGGGACTGGGCGTGGCGGAAGATCCGGCCGCGCAGGTCGAGGAGCACGTTCTGGCCGATGCGCGCCGACAGCCGGATGAAGACGTACTGCAGCAGGCCCGCGGCCAGGGCGCACACCACGTACGCGGTGCCGACGGCGATCAGCGGGCCGTAGTCGTCGCGGCGGGCGGCCGGTACGGCCCGGTCGATGGCGAACGCCACGAGGAGCGGCCCCGCCTGGACGGCCGCCTGCTGGAGCAGCATGACGAGGACGGTGAGCCGGACGCGGCCGCGCGCCGGGGCGAGCAGCGAGCGCAGCAGGGCGCGCGAGGCGCCCTTGGGGGCGGGCAGGACGTCCTTGTCGAAGGCGTCGCCGTCCTCCGCGGGGGTGGTGCACTCGTCGTCGGCTGTGGTGCGGTCGGGTGCGGTGGTGGTCATCGCCGGCCTCCCTCGTGCCGTGCGTACGTCCGGTCGGCCGCGGCACTCCGGTCCTCGTCGCCCGCCATGAGCGAGGCGTACTCCCGGCTGGTGCGCAGCAGTTCGTGGTGGGTGCCGACGGCGGTGATGCGTCCTCCGGAGAGCAGGGCCACGCGGTCGGCCAGCAGGACCGTGGAGGGGCGGTGGGCGACGACGAGGGCGGTCGTGGTGGCCAGCACCTCGCGCAGGGCCGCCTCGACCAGGGCCTCGGTGTGCACGTCGAGCGCGGAGAGCGGGTCGTCCAGGATGAGGAAGCGCGGGTCGCCGACGACGGCGCGGGCCAGCGCGAGCCGCTGGCGCTGCCCGCCGGACAGGCTCAGGCCCTGCTCGCCGACCTGGGTGCGGGTGCCCTCGGGCAGGGCGTGCACGAAGCCGGCCTGGGCGACCTCCAGGGCGCGGGCCAGATCGGCCTCCTGGCCGGCCTCGGCGCCCATCAGGACGTTCTCCCCGACGCTCGCGGAGAACAGCGTCGGGTCCTCGAAGGCCACGGAGACCAGCTCGCGCAGGCGCTCGCGCGGCATGGCGGCGATGTCCTCGCCGTCCAGGGTGATCCGGCCCGACGTCGCCTCGTGGAGGCGGGGGATGAGGGCGGTCAGGGTGGTCTTGCCGCTGCCCGTGGTGCCGACGAGGGCCATCGTCTCGCCGGGCCGGATGTGCAGGTCGACGCCGTGCAGGACGGGCGGGGCGTCCGCGGGGGCGTCGGGGTAGCGGAAACCGACGCCCTCCAGGCGCAGCCCGCCGCGCTCGCCCGCCGGGCGCGGGGAGGGCACGTCGCCGCTCTTGCCGGCGCCGCTCCTGCCGGCGGCGGTGGAGTCGGAGGCCGAGGAGGTGGTCCGGTCGGCGGGGACGGGGGCGTCCATGACCTCGAAGTAGCGGTCGGCGGCTGTGGCCGACTCGTTGGCGATCGCGATCAGGAAGCCGAAGGACTCCACCGGCCAGCGCAGCGCCAGCGCCGTCGACAGGAACGCCACCAGCGTGCCGGCCGAGAGCTCGCCGTCGGCCACCTGCAGCACGCCGAGCACGAGCGCCGCGCCGATCGCCAGCTCCGGCAGGCTCATGATGACCGCCCAGAGCATCCCCAGCAGGTGCGCCTTGCCCAGCTCGGTGCCGCGCAGCCGGCCGGAGAGGGCGTCGAAGGCCCGCTCCTGGCCGCGGTGCCGGCCGAAGCCCTTGATGATGCGGATGCCGAGGACGCTCTCCTCGACGACCGTCGCGAGGTCGCCGGACTGGTCCTGCGCGGTGCGCGCGGCCCGGGAGTAGCGCTCCTCGAAATACGTGCAGAGGATCACCAGCGGCACCACCGGGGCGAGCAGCACCAGCCCCAGCGTCCACTGCTGCACCAGCAGGACGACGAAGCCCACCAGGATTGTCACGCCGTTGACCAGCATGAACGTCAGCGGGAAGGCCAGGAAGATGCGCAGCAGCATCAGGTCCGTCGTGCCCCGCGAGAGCAGCTGCCCCGAGGGCCAGCGGTCGTGGAAGGAGACCGGCAGCCGCTGCAGGTGCCCGTAGAGGTCCGCCCGCATGTCCGCCTCGACCTTCGCCAGCGGACGCGCCACGAGGAAGCGGCGCAGCGCGAAGAGCGACGCCTCCACCACGCCGAGCACGAGCACCAGCGCGCCGCCCAGCCACACCCCCGAGGGGTCCTTGCCGGCGACCGGGCCGTCCACGATCCACTTGAGCGCGAGCGGAATGACGAGGCTGGCGCAGGACGCGACGACGGTCACGGCGGCGGCGGCGATCATCGTGTTGCGCACCGGCCGCACGTAGGGCCACAGGCGCAGCAGTGAACGGACGGCGGACCGTCTCTCGGGCGGGCTCGGGGCTTCAGGGGTCTCGGTCATCACGACCGAGACTACGGTTCACCACTGACACCGCTCACTCGGTTTTTGCGCCTAGGGCCTTACGGGGCAGCGGAATTGGAGCCTCCGGTCCTGCTTCCGCCCGCTCCCTCGTCACCCGCCACAGGAGCACCGAGCGCGCTCCCACCGTGATGCGCGCACCCGCCGCCCGCCGGTCGCCCGGCGCCGCCCCCTGCTCCTCCCGCGCGGTGTCCACGAGCAGTTCGTAGCCGTCCGCCCACGGCGGGCCCGGCAGGGTGAACCCCGCGTCGGCCGGGCCCGCGTGCAGCACGGCCAGGAAGCTGTCGTCCGTGACCGGCTCGCCCTGCTGCCCGCGCTGGGGGATGTCCCGGCCCGAGAGGTACATGCCGAGCGTGGCCGCCGGCGCGTACCAGTCGGCCTGCGTCATCTCCGTGCCCCCGGCCGTGAACCAGGCCAGGTCCCGCAGCCCGTCCGCACTCTGCGGGCGGCCCGAGAAGAAGGAGCGGCTGCGCAGGACGGGGTGGGCGCGGCGCAGTGCGAGGAGCCGGCAGCACAGGTCCGCGAGGGCGCGCCAGCCCGGCTCCTCCAGCAGCGACCAGTCGGTCCAGCTGGTCTCGTTGTCCTGGCAGTAGGCGTTGTTGTTGCCGCCTTGGGTGCGGCCCATCTCGTCGCCCGCGACGAGCATCGGCACGCCCGTCGACAGCAGCAGGGTGGTCAGCAGGTTCCGCAGCTGGCGCCGTCGCAGGGCCCGCACCGCGGGGTCGTCCGCGGGGCCCTCCGCACCGCAGTTCCACGAGCGGTTGCCGTCGGTGCCGTCGCGGTTGCCCTCACCGTTGGCCTCGTTGTGCTTGTGCTCGTAGCTGACCAGGTCGCGCAGGGTGAAGCCGTCGTGGGCCGTGACGAAGTTGACGGAGGCGTAGGGGCGGCGGCCGCCCCAGGCGTAGAGGTCGCTGGAGCCCGAGAGCCGGTAGCCGAGGTCGCGCACGTCGGGCAGGGCGCCGCGCCAGAAGTCCCGGACGGCGTCGCGGTAGCGATCGTTCCACTCCGTCCACAGCGGCGGGAAGGAGCCGACCTGGTAGCCGCCCGAGCCCACGTCCCACGGTTCGGCTATGAGCTTGACGCGGCGCAGCACGGGGTCCTGGGCGATGACGGCGAGGAACGGCGAGAGCATGTCGACGTCGTGCATGGAGCGGGCGAGCGCCGCCGCCAGGTCGAAGCGGAAGCCGTCGACGCCCATCTCCGTCACCCAGTAGCGCAGGGAGTCGGTGATCAGGCGCAGGACGTTCGGCTGGACGACGTGCAGGGTGTTGCCGCAGCCGGTGTAGTCGGCGTAGCGGCGCTGGTCGCCCTGGAGCCGGTAGTAGCGGCGGTTGTCGATGCCCTTCAGGGACAGCGTGGGGCCCAGCTCGCCGCCCTCGGCGGTGTGGTTGTAGACCACGTCGAGGATGACCTCCAGGCCCGCCGCGTGCAGGGCGCGCACCATGCGCTTGAACTCGCCCACCTGCCGGCCGTCGGTCCCGGACGCCGCGTAGGCGGCGTGCGGGGCGAAGTAGCCGATGGAGTTGTAGCCCCAGTAGTTGCGCAGCCCCCGCCGCAGCAGGTGGTCCTCGTGCGCGAACTGGTGCACCGGGAGCAGCTCCACGGCCGTCACCCCGAGCCGCACCAGGTGCTCGACGGCCGCGGGGTGCGCGAGCCCGGCGTACGTGCCGCGCAGCTCCTCGGGGACGCCCGGGTGGCGCTTGGTGAAGCCGCGCACGTGCAGCTCGTAGATGACGGAGTCGGGCCAGGGCGTCTTGGGCCGGTGGTCGTCCGCCCAGTCGTCGCCGTCCGCGACGACCACGCCCTTGGGGACGTACGGGGCCGAGTCGCGCTCGTCGCGGACGGTGTCGGCGACGTGCTGCTGGGGCCAGTCCCGCACGTGCCCGTACACCTCGGGGGGCAGGGAGAAGTCGCCGTCCACGGCGCGGGCGTAGGGGTCCAGCAGGAGCTTGGCGGGGTTCCAGCGGGCGCCCGTCCAGGGGTCCCAGCGGCCGTGGACGCGGTAGCCGTAGCGGCGGCCGGGCAGTACCCCGGGCACGAAGCCGTGCCATATCTCGTGCGTCAGCTCGGTGAGGGGCAGCCGCGTCTCGCCCTGCGGCGGGCCGTCCGGGCCGCCGTCCCCTCCGCCGTCGAACAGGCACAGCTCGACGGCCTCCGCCCCGCCGGCCCACAGGGCGAAGTTCGTCCCCGCCGTGCCGTCGGCGGCGGTCCTGAAGCGGGCGCCGAGGGGCTCGGGGCTGCC
>NZ_JBAMDC010000190.1:0-12606 GCF_036961605.1 Streptomyces sp. KLMMK | reverse complement strand
GCCGTACCAGCTCAGCTGCCGCACCTTGTCGGGGTTGCTGGTCAGCAGCCTGACCCGGGAGACGCCCAGGGCCCGGAGCATCTGGGCGGCCGCGTGGTAGTCCCGGGCGTCCTCCGCCAGGCGCAGGCCGTGGCCCGTTCCGGCGCGGCCGGTGCCGCGGTCCTGGACGCTGTACGCGTCGAGCTTGTCGTGGAGGCTGAGGTCCGTGCCGCCCGTGCTCTCCTGGCGCAGGTAGATCAGGATGCCGCCGTCCGCCGCCACCCGCTGCAGCGACTCGTCCAGCTGCGGGCCGCAGTCGCAGCGGCCCGAGCCGAGGACGTCGCCGGTCAGGCACTCCGAGTGGACGCGCACCAGCGGGACGCCGGGGTCGCGGCTGTAGGACACCGCGATGTGCTCCAGGCCGTCGGAGAGCCCGTCGAAGGTGATGACGTGCGCGGTCTGCCAGGAGCCGTCTGCCAGGTGGAGCGGGATCTCGACCCGGGAACGGACGCGGGCCCCGCCCCGGTGTCCCGCCGGGGACGGGTCCCACGCCTCGTCGTTCAGCACATCGCAGTTCAGCACTTCGGGCACGGCTGCCTCCCACGGAGATGCACATCCGGCGCGCCGTTCGCCCCGGGTCACTCCAGCATCACCGCCGGGGCGGCCCCGTACAGCACGGACCGGCCCGGTACAGCGACCGAAGTCTTTCCGCGCCGCGTACCGAACCGGGTCCCCGCCGGGGCGGAATCAGGCCGTTCGCTCCGATTCCTGCAGCGGCGCGGCGGCCGCGGGCGTCTCCTCCCCGGCCCCGCCGTCGCCGGCGAACTTGCGGACGGCGGTGCGCAGTCCCGCGGCGATGCCGAAGAAGGCGCACACCGCGGCGATGACGTAGATGATGCCGAGTCCGCGGCTGTCGTTCCAGTCGTGCGAGGAGCCGTACGCGGTGATGGCCGTGCCGAGGCCGGTCATCACGGCCACGGACAGCGTCTCGCACAGCTGCAGGCTGGAGCTCGCCGAGCCCTCCTTGCCCTTGGGGGCCAGGGACAGGACGATCGTGGTGACGGCGGGGTAGACGAAGCCCATGCCGAGGCCGGCGATCGCCCAGCCGACGATCGCGAGCGGGACGCTCTTGAGGTCGGTGCCGACCGCCAGGGCGATCAGTGCGTCACCGGCCACCAGGAGGACGAAGCCGAGGACGACGCGGGCGTGCCGGCCCTTGCCGCCGCTGCGGGTGTCCAGCTTGGCCTGGAGCCAGGCGCCGCTGACCCAGGTGAGGGCACCGGCGGACAGCGCGAGGCCGGAGCCGAGCGTGCTGAGGCCGAGGACGCGGGTCATGCTGAGCGGGAAGAAGGACTCGCCGCCGTAGTAGGCGGCGCTGACCAGGCCGCGCACGATCATGCCGGCGGGCATGCCGCGGCGGACGGTGAGCGTGCCCGCCGGGAGCAGCTTGTTCAGCACGGGCAGGGTGATCGCGATGCCGACCACGACCAGCGGCACCAGCACGGCGATGTTGCGGTTCTCCAGGCCGGCCAGCAGCGCGCCGACGCCGAGCACCAGCAGCACCGTCAGCGGCAGCCGGTTCTCGCCCGGCGAGCCGTCGCCGGTGGGCTTGAGCTTGCGCATCGCCGGCAGGGTGAGCAGCGCGGCGACCGGGACCAGCGGCACGAGGATGAGGAAGACCACCCGCCAGTTGGTGGCACTGGCGATCGCGCCCGCGATGGCCGGGCCGAGCAGGGCGGGCAGGGTCCACGCCGAGGCCACCAGGGCGAGCATCCGGGCACGCAGCGCGTCGGGGTAGGCGAGGCCGACGATCAGGTAGGCCAGGGCCAGCACGCCGCCGACGCCCAGGCCCTGCAGGATGCGGCCCGCCAGCAGGATCCACCAGTTGGTGGCCACCGCGGCGACCACGCAGCCGATGACGAAGACGATGAAGGCCTGCACGTACGGGCGGGTGGGCCCGGCCTTGTCGGCGCCCTGTCCGGCGGCGATGGTGCCGAAGAGGTTGGCGAGCATGAAGGCGGTGAAGGCCCAGCCGAAGAGGTGGACCCCGTCCAGGTCCTCGGCGGCCTCGGGCAGGACGGTCGCGACACCCAGCCAGAGGAAGGCCACCAGGGTGACGGACGTGATGAGCCCTAAGGACAGCGCGCGGTATTGCGGCGAGAGGACGCCGCCCTCGGCGGGGTCGGCGGCGGGCGCCTCGGTCTTGTCGGTCATCGGACCTCCGAACCAGCGGTACATAGGCAATTTGCTATTTAGGAGATCCACTATATAGGCGCTGTTTGATAGCCTGTCAAACGTGAGAGACACTGCGGAGGACAAGACGGACGTCGCCATGCTCCGGGCGCTCGGACACCCCGTGCGGCTCGGCATCATGCGCGCGCTGGCGGCCGAACCCGAGACGTGCGCCTGTGACTTCACCGAGCTCTTCGAGGTCACCCAGCCGACCATCAGCCAGCACCTGAAGGTGCTGCGCGAGGCCGGCCTCGTGGTCACCCGCCGCCGCGGCACCCAGATCTGCTACTCGGTCCGCCCCGACGGGCTCGACCGGCTCCACGAACTCCTGACGGCCATTCAGCCGCCCCGGCTGGCCGCCGCCGGCTGACCGCCCGCCCCGCCCCGGTGCCCGCGCGGACACCGGGGCCGGCGGCGCGCCCTCAGCGGACCGCCTCGAACATGACGATGGGCGGATTGGCCAGGAACCCCTCCCAGTACGCGGCCCCGAAGCGTTCGAGCACCGCCTGCGGCACGTGCAGCGGCACCCACGACACCTTCGTGAACCCCGCCGCCGCGAACGCCGCCTCGTACACCTCCGGCCGGATCAGGCACGTCTCGAAGGTGATCGGCGGCTCCAGCGCCGCGGTCACCCGGATCCGGGTGCCGAAGGCCGAGGTCTCCAGGGGGTCGAAGGCGAAGCCGTACGGGTCGGGCAGCGGCCCCTCGAAGGAGAAGTGCGGGTTCTGCGTCACCCCGATGAACCGCCCGCCCCGCGGCAGCCGTTCGAACGCGCCGCGGCACATGGCCGTGAGCGTCGCCTCCTCCCGCGCGTAGTTGAGGAGGTAGGCCGCCGTCACCACGTCGAAGCGGCCGAGGTCCGGCAGGTCCGCGGCGTCCGCGGCCACGTAGCGGGTGCCCAGCGGCGCCCGCTCCTCGACCGCCCGCGCGGCCGCGACCATCTCCTCCGAGACATCCGCGCCCACCACCCGCCGCGCGCCCAGCATCTTCGCCTGGCGGGTGTAGAAGCCGTCGCCGCACGCCAGGTCGAGGACGTCCAGCCCGGTCACGTCGCCGAGCAGGGCCAGGAAGCTCGCGCGCTCCGGGTGGACCGTGGGCAGCGACCGTGCGTCCTCCCAGCGGGCTCCGATCACGTCGTACTGCGCGGCGGTGCGCTCTTGGGTCATGAGGGGTCTCCTCCGGTGGGCGGGGCCCCGGCCGTGACCGGCTCGGGGAAGGCGGTGGGGGCGTCCGGCGGCGCGGGCGGGCCAAAGGAGCGGTGGACCGGCCTGTGCGCGTCCGCAGCGGCAGGCCCGTCCCGCCGTGCCGGGCGCCCGGCTCCGGCGTGCGGAGAAGGCGGCCCCGTCCTCAGCGTCCGGAGCGATGCCCAGCACGGTGCTCACCGCCTCCCGGCGTCGTCCGCGGCCGTCAGCCCCGCCACGTCCTCCGGGCGCAGCGGGATGCGCGGCAGGGCCAGGCCGGTGGCGTCGCGCACGGCCGCCGCCACGGCGGCGGGGCTGGAGATGTTCGGCGGCTCGCCCACGCCGCGCACGCCGTAGGGGGCGTGCGGGTCGGCCAGTTCGAGCACGTCCACGTGCATCGGCGGTACGTCGTGGACGGTGGGGATGAGGTAGTCGGTGAACGAGGGGTTCTGCATCAGGCCGTCCTCGACCCGGATCTCCTCCATCAGTGCGAGACCCAGGCCCTGCACCGTGCCGCCGTGGATCTGCCCCAGCAGGGCCTGCGGGTTGACGGCCTTGCCGACGTCCTGCGCGGTGGCGATCTCGACCGTCCGGACGAGGCCGAGCTCGGTGTCCACGTCCACCACCGCCCGGTGGGCGGCGAAGGCGAACTGGAAGACCGAGTCGCCCTGTCCCGTGCGCGGGTCCAGGGGGAACGTCGGCCGGTGGTGCCACTCCACGGTCTCCTCGACGGCCTCGTCGCCCAGCACGTCGGCCAGCTTGCACAGCACCTCACCGCCGGCCCCGGTCACCGCTTCGCCGGACAGCCCCGTGGCGGTGCCGGGCCGGCCCAGCAGCCGGTCCGCGCGCTCCAGGACGCGGGCCCGCACCGCCTCGGCCGCCGCCTTGACCGCGCCGCCGGTGACGTACGTCTGGCGGGAGGACGACGAGGGGCCGGCCGAGCCGAAGGCGCTGTCCCCGAACTCCACCGCCACCTGCTCGACGCCGAGTTCGGTGCGGGCGATCTGGGCCTGGACGGTCACCACGCCCTGGCCGACCTCGGCCGCCGCGCTGGTGACCACCGCCCGCACCTGCCCGCCGCCGGCCTCCAGCCGGACCCGGGCCGTGGAGTAGTCGTCGAAGCCCTCCACGAAGCCGACGTTCTTGAAGCCGACGGCGTAGCCCACGCCGCGCACGAGCGACTCGCCCCGCGAGGTGGTGCCGGTCAGGTGGCCGCCCTCCGGCAGCGACGGACCGGGCATCGGCCGCTCCCGCACCCGGCGCAGGAGCTCGGCGACCGGCGCCGGGTGGTCCAGGACCTGGCCGTTGGCCACCGCCGACCCCTCGGCGACCGCGTTGCGGATCCGCAGCTCCACCGGGTCCATGCCCAGCTCGCGGGCGAGCCGGTCCATCTGCGACTCGTAGCCGAAGCAGGTCTGCACGGCGCCGAAGCCCCGCATCGCCCCGCACGGCGGGTTGTTGGTGTAGACGACGCGCACGTCCACCTCGGCGTCCGGCACCTCGTACGGGCCGAGGGAGCAGGTGGCGACGGTGCCGGCCACGGCGGGGGAGCTGGAGGAGTACGCGCCGCCGTCGAGGACGATCGACGCCTTGACGTAGACGAGCCTGCCGTCGCGCGTGGCGCCGTGCTCGTAGGCCATCTTCGCCGGATGGCGGTGCACGTGGCCGACGAAGGACTCGCCGCGCGTGTAGCACATCTTCACCGGGCGGCCGGTGCGCAGCGCCAGCAGGCAGGCGTGCGCGTGCATCGACAGGTCCTCGCGCGCGCCGAACGCCCCGCCCACACCCGCCAGGTACAGCCGCACCTTCTCGCGCGGCAGGCCCAGGGCCTCGACGACCTGGTCGTGGTCGACGTGCAGCCACTGCGTGGCGACGTGCAGGGACACCCCGCCGTCCGGGTCGGGCACGGCCAGGCCGGACTCGGGTCCCAGGAACGCCTGGTCCTGCATGCCGACCTCGTAGACGCCGCGCACTACCACGTCGGCGGTGAGCGGCTCCCCGCGCGCGGCGCGGCCCCGGCGCAGGGGGACGTGCCGCAGGAGGTTGCCGCCCGGGTGCACGGCGGGGGAGTCCGGGGAGACGGCCGCCTCGGCGTCGGTGACCGGCGGCAGCACCTCGTAGGCGACGCGCACCAGCTCCGCCGCGCGGCGGGCCGTCGCCGGGTCCTCGGCGGCCACGACGGCGACGGGCTCGCCCTCGTAGCGCACGGTGTCCACGGCGAGCACCGGCTGGTCGACGACCATCGAGCCGTGCAGGTTGCGGCCGGGCACGTCGCGGTGGGTCAGCACCGCGCGGACGCCGGGCAGGGCCAGCGCGTCGGAGGCGTCGACGGAGAGGATCCGGGCGTGCGGGTGGGGGCTGCGCAGCGTCGTGCCCCACAGCATGTCCTCCGCCTCCAGGTCGGAGGAGTACGCGAAGGTGCCCCGGACCTTCAGCGGCCCGTCGGGGCGCGGCGCGCTGTCGCCGACCGTCCCGGGAGCGCGGCGGGCGTGCGCGGCGTGCGGGGCGTACGGGGTCACGGGCGGGGCTCCAGGGCTCGCGTGCGGTCGGCGGCCAGGCGGACGGCCTCCAGGATGTGCCGGTAGCCGGTGCAGCGGCACAGGTTCCCCGCGAGGGCGTCCTTGATCTCGGCCTCGCCGGGGTCGGGGCAGCGGCGCAGCAGGTCCTCGGTGGCCTTGAGCATGCCGGGCGTGCAGAAGCCGCACTGCACGGCGCCGCAGGCGAGGAAGGCCTCCTGCACGGGGTGCGGCCCGTCCCCGCCGGCCAGGCCCTCGACCGTCTCCACGCTCCGGCCGTGGGCCTGGGGCGCGGGCACCAGGCACGCGCACACCAGCACCCCGTCCAGGTGGACCGAGCACGAGCCGCACTGGCCCTGCTCGCAAGCGTTCTTCGCGCCGTGCAGGCCGAGGCGCTGCCGCAGCACGTACAGCAGGCTCTCCGTCCCGGCCACGCCCTCGACGTCGTGCCGCTCGCCGTTCACCGTCAAGGTCAGGCGCATGACTCCCTCTCCGTCCGCCGGTCCGCGCGGTGGTCGTCCCACACCCAGCCGAGGGCCCGGCGCGCCAGCACGGCCACCGCGTGCCGGCGGTAGGCGGACGAGCCGCGCACGTCGTCGGCCGGTGCGGTCGCCGCCGCGGCCAGTTCCCCGAAGCGTTCGAGCACGCCCTCCGGCAGCGGCCCCCGCGTCCGCCACAACCGCCGTTCGGCGAGCTCGCCGGCGATGAACCGCTCGGCCTCCAGGGCCGGCAGGGGCACCGGCGCCGCCGAGCCGATGCCGGTGCCCACCCACGCGCGGGAGGGCCACAGCGTCACCGCGAACGAGCAGGTCGCCATCACCACGGCGCCGCGCCGCCCGGCCTTGGCGTAGGCCTGCGGGCCCTCCGCCTCCGGTATCCGCACCGCGCGGATCAGCTCGTCCGGCGCACGGACCGTGCGGCCGGGGCCGGTGTAGAAGTCCCGTACCGGCACCCGGCGGGCGCCGCGCACGGACACCAGCTCCACCTGCGCGCCGCACGCCAGCAGCATGGGGTGGACGTCGCCGGTGGGGGAGGCGGTGCCGAGGGCGCCGCCCACGGTGCCACGGTTGCGGATCTGGCGGGAGCCCACGGTGCGGGCCGCCGCCACGAGTCCGGGCAGCGGTGCGGCCAGTTCCTCGACGATCCGGGTGTAGGGCACCGCAGCGCCCAGCCGGACCTCGCCGGCCGACCGCTCCCAGCGGGCCAGGGGGCCTATCCGGGTGAGGTCGACGGCGGCCTCGGGGCGCTCGCGGCCCGTGCTCAGCCGCACCATCACGTCGGTGCCGCCCGCCACGGGGACCGTGCCGGCGCGGGCGGCCATGGCCTCCAGCGCGTCGTCCAGGTGCTCGGGCAGCAGGAAGTCCATGGGAGGTCGTGCCCCGGTCTCCGTGCTCACCCGCGGCTGTCCCCGGCGCCCTTGACGCAGCGGAAGAGCACCCACGGCGGGTTGGCCGTGAAGTCGTCCCAGTACTCCGGCCCGAACTCCAGGACGCCGTCGGTGGACAGCCGCACCGGACTCCACGTGCAGTCACGGAACCCGGCGGCCGTGAAGGCCTCCTCGTACACCCGCCCGGACGGCAGGTAGGCGGTGAAGCTGACCGGGGGCCGGGTGTGCGCCGTGACCCGGATCCGGCCGTCGTGCGCCGGGTCCTCCGCCTGCTCGAAGGAGAAGCCGTACCTCTGCGGCAGGGGCCGGCCGAAGTCGTAGTCCGGGTTCGCGACGAGGGCCCGCAGCTCGCCGCCCCCGCGCAGGTTGCGCGCGCACGACCGGGCCATGAGCCCCATCGTCTCCGGGGAGTCGGCGTAGTTGAACAGGTACGCCGCCAGCAGCACGTCGAAGTCGCCCAGCCGCGGCAGCTCGGTGCCGTCGCCGACCGCGTACTCCACGCCCAGCGGCTCGCGCTCCTCCGCGGCCCGGCCGACCTCGACCATCTTGGGGGAGATGTCCACGCCCAGCACGCGCCGCGCGCCCAGCCGGCGGGCGTGCCGGCTGTAGACGCCCGTGCCGCAGGCGAGGTCGAGCACGCTCCTGTCCCGCACGTCGGCCAGCAGGCCCAGCACGCTGGGCCGTTCCACGAACCGGGTCAGCGGCAGCAGCTTGGAGAGCTCGTAGTCCCCGCCGATCCGGTCGTACTGCAGATCGTCGTGGGCGGGGGGCGCTGCGCTGCCGTCGGCGGCGTCGGTCATGGGGCGCGTCTCCTTCATCCGGACGTTCAGGACCCCACGATTCCGTTCGCCGCGCTGCAGATGGATCACGGAGCGCCCCGTAACACGCCCCGGAGCATTTGGGTGCCGGTACCGAGACAACAGCCCGGGCCGCGCCAGACTGGCGCCGTACCCGCGAAGCCGGGGGAGAGAGGCGGTGCCCATGGAGACCCGGGTCACGGAGATCGCGCCGGACATCTACCGGCTGTCGACGTACGTCGAAGACGCGGACTTCATGTTCAACCAGTTCCTCGTCGACGCCGAGGAGCCGCTGCTGTTCCACTGCGGGCTGCGCTCGCTCTTCCCGCTCGTGTCGCAGGCCGTGGCCCGGGTGCTGCCGGTGGAGAACCTCCGCTGGATCACCTTCGGGCACGTCGAGGCCGACGAGTGCGGCTCGCTCAACTCCTGGCTCGCCGCCGCCCCGCGGGCCCGCGCGGCGCACGGGGCCATGGGCTGCCTGGTGTCCGTGAACGACCTGGCCGACCGGCCGCCCGTGCCGCTGAGCGACGGCGAGGTGATCGACCTCGGCGGGAAGCGGGTCCGGCGGCTGGAGACCCCGCACGTGCCGCACGGCTGGGACGCCGGGCTGCTCTTCGAGGAGACCACGCGGACCCTGTTCTGCGGCGACCTCTTCACCCGCATCGGCGATGCGCCCGCCCTCACGGAACAGGAGATCGTCGGACCGGCCGTCGCCGCCGAGGACGTCTTCGGGGCGACCTGCCTGACGGCCGCCACCGCCCCGGCCATGCGCCGACTCGCCGGGCTGGAGCCGGTGACGCTGGGCCTGATGCACGGCCCCTCCTACAACGGCGACTGCCCGCAGGCGCTGCGCGACCTGGCCGGGGCCTACGAGGAGCGGTTCACCGCCTCGGTGGAGCGCGGGAGCGGCCCGGGCTGAGGCCCGGCGGTCACTTCAGCGGGCCGTACGCGGCGCAGGGCAGGAGAGGTCGGTGCGCGGCAGGGTGCCCCGGGTCAGCCAGGCCGTCGCCGCGTCGCCGGCGCACGGGTCGGCCGTGAACCCGTAGACGCCGTGCCCTCCCTGGGCGGCGTCCACCATGACCGCGCGCCGGCCCAGAGCCTTCCGTACGGCCCGCGCCCCCGCGTACGGCGTGGCGGGGTCGCGGCGGTTCTGCAGCATGAGGATGTTGCGCGGGCCGCGGCCGCCGATGCGCACGGGAGGCTCCGCGGGGCGGTACGGCCAGAAGGCGCACGGCCAGATGTTCCCGGTCATCGCCCCGGCGACCGGATAGCGCCAGGCGTCGTGCTGCTGCGCCCGCCGGTAGGCGGCCACCGAGCGCGGCCACGGGGTGTCCTGGCACAGGACGGCCAGCATGGTCGGCAGCACCAGTTGCTGGGTCCGCGGCTCCAGGGGAACGGCCGCCTGCAGCGGGACCAGCGCCTTCTCCGCCCCGGCCGCGTCGGGCGCGCCGGGTGCGCGGGCGAGGAACCGCCACACGTCCGCCAGGTGCGGGAAGAAGCCGTCCGAGAACAGGGCCTGCAGGGTGATCTGGCGCAGGACGTTGTCGTCCACGGCGTAGTGACCGACGTCCTTCGGACGGGCGGCGGTCTCCGCGAGCAGCCGGGCGTACGTCTCGGACACCTCGTCGGCCGTCGCGCCCAGATGGTAGACGGCGTTGCGTTCGGCCACGTACGCGGTGAGGTCGGGGAAGCGCTGCTGGCTTCCCGGGCCGAAGGCGCGCAGGGCCTTCCACCAGCCGGCCCGGGCGTCGGGCGCGCTGTCCAGGACCACCCGGTCGGTGCGGGCGGGGAAGGCGGTGGCGTACGCGGCGCCGAGGTGGGCGCCGTAGGACACGCCGTAGTACGAGATGCGCTCCTCGCCGAGCGCGCGCCGGATGCGGTCCATGTCCCGGGCGGTGTTGGCCGTGTACATGGTCGGCAGCAGGTCGCCGGCGTTCCGGGCGCACGACTGCGCGATACTGCGGTGGAGTTCGGCGGTGGCGGCGAACGGCCGGTGGGGGAGGGGCATGGACACGGGCGCGTGCCGCAGCTGTGCGGCGCTCAGCCCGCAGGAGACCGGGGTGCTGGTGAACAGGCCGCGCGTGTCGAAGCCGATGAGGTCGTATCCGGCCCGTACGGACGCGGGCACGTGCGCCGCGAACCACAGCGGCATGGGCGTCCCCGGGCCGCCGGGGCCGCCCGGGTTGAGCAGCAGCACCCCGCGCCGGGGGCCGGGGCCGGTGGCCGCGAGCCGGGAGACGCCGATCGTGACGCTGCGGCCGGCCGGTGCCGCGTAGTCCAGCGGCACCCGGACCGTGGCGCACTGCAGGCCGCTGCGGGCGGGCGCCGCGACCTTTGCCGGGCACGGCCCCCACCGCAGGCGCTGCGGGGCGGGCGCGGCCGGACTCCCGCCGGTCAGCAGCACCAGAGCGACCGCCACTCCCGTGGTCCGGCGGTACGCCCGGCGACATCTCACGAAGGGTCCTCTCCACTGGATCTGACGGAGAGTTATGTTCCGGTCGGCGCCTTCTTCAAACGGATCGGGGGCGGGGTGCATCCGGTCGGCGTACGGGGAACGAACGCGCCGGCCCGCGAGGTCTCCCCGGCGCGGTCGATTCCCTCTAGTGTCGGCCGGATGAGGAATGTGATGCGTGCCCTCCTGGTGCCGGTGGTGGCCGCGGCCGCCGTCGCCCTGCCCGTCTCCGCGGCTCACGCGGCCGACGGGTACGACCGGTGCCCCGACGGCTACTACTGCATGTTCTCGGGCCTCGACGGGACCGGCGACATGATCAGACTCAGGGCGGACGCGCCGGATCTCGCGGCGCTCGGCATGGACGACCGGGGCAAGTCGGACTGGAACCGGACCGCTTCGACCATTCATCTCTGGTCCGGCAGGAACTACGACGGCTGCACGGCCGTCACCTCCGCCGGCCCGACCGGCAAGGGCAACTTCTTCCCCGCCTACCGGGACTTCTTCAGCTCGGTGCAGGTCGGCGGGCAGGGCGGCCCGAGCTGCGGCACGCCGCCCGGCGAAGGGCGCTGAGCCGGGCGGGAGCCGCCGTCCACCGCGGCACCGGCGGCTCCTCCCGCATTTAATCCTGGACATTGGATATCCAGGTTATGTAATGTCCAGGTTATGAAGATGAGCGGTGGCGTCGAGTGGGCCTTGCACTGTTGCCTCAACCTGGCCTGGACCGGAGAGGAGCAGGCGGTGCCGGCCGCCCGCCTGGCGGCCTTCTACGACCTACCCACGGCGTACCTCAACAAGCAGATGCAGGCGCTGGCGCGCGAGGGCATCGTCTCCTCCGTGCCCGGCCCCCGCGGCGGCTTCCGGCTGGCCCGGGCGCCCGAGGACATCACCCTGATGGACGTGGTGACGGCGATCGAGGGTCCCGAACCGGCCTTCCGCTGCACCGAGATCCGCGAGCAGGGCCCGCTGGGCGAGCCGGCCGCCGACGGCAGCCGGTGCCTGATCGACCAGGCCATGCGCCGGGCCGAGCTCGCCTGGCGCAGGGAGCTCGCCGCGCAGACTCTCGCCGACGTCAAGAAGAACGCGGAACGGGACGTCCCCGAGGTGCCCGGACGCACCCGCCGCTGGTTCGCGGAAGCACGCGCCTGACCAACCGGCTCCACCACGGACCCGCACGTAGACGCGTACGCAGACGCGTACACAGGCCTGTCCGCAGACCCGCACGACCGCACCGAGGAAGAGCGACCATGTCCCACACCATCGTCAACCCCGCCGCCCTGCACGACCCCACGGGCTTCGGCTACAGCCACGTTGCCGTCGCGCCGTCGCCGGACCTCGTGTTCGTCGCCGGGCAGTACGCCTCCGACGCCGACGGCCACGTGACCTCCGACGACTTCGCCGAGCAGGTCGAGCTCTCCTTCGCCCACCTGGGCACGGCCCTGGCCGCCGCGGGCCTCGACTACAGCCACGTCGTCCGCCTCGGCACCTACGTCGTCGGCAACGACCAGGCCAGGCTGGAAGCCCTGGTCGCGGTCATAGGCCGGATCTGGGGCGACGAGCCCCCGGCCCAGACCCTGCTCGGCGTCGCCGGGCTCGCCCTGCCGGGCATGCTCTTCGAGGTCGACGCGGTCGCCGTACGCCCCTGACCGGCCGGCGGCGGCCTGCCCCTCCCCGCAAAGGGGCAGGCCGCCGCCGTCACGCGCAGGACTCCGCTGCCTCGTGCTGCGGGTGCGGACCGGAGGGAGACGGCGGCCGCTGATCGCCCGTCACCAGCCGCAGGGCGCGGCGGTCGGAGATCGACAGCTTCCGGTAGACCCGGCTCAGGTGCATCTCCACCGTGCGCCGGGTCACGTACAGCCGCCCGGCTATCTCCTTGTTGGTGAGCCCCTCCGCCGCGAGCAGCGCCGTCCGGCGCTCGGCGGGGGTGAGCGAGGCGGGGCCGATCTCGGTGTCGCGGCGCGGGCGCGCCCCCGCCTCGACCATGTCCTGGCGCAGCTCCTGCACCAGGACGTGCGCCGCACACTTCTCGGCCAGCGCGGCCGCGGCCCGCAGGTGCTCGCGGGCC
>NZ_JBAMDC010000019.1:0-56008 GCF_036961605.1 Streptomyces sp. KLMMK | reverse complement strand
TCGAGGTCTGTGCTGGGTTTCGTGCGAGGGTACGCGCGGCGCGCGGCGCGCGGCCGTCGCCGGTCGACGGCTCACATTTCCGCCCGTGGGACAGCCCCGCGGCAGGGCCTGGGCTTCGGCGTAGTCGGATGGTGTCCGGTTCAAGATGGTCTGTCGGGCGGGAAGCCCTGGGAGTAAGACAGTGTCGGTGTGTGGTCTCAGCCCCGGTCCCGAACCGGAGAAGAGGTACCACCCGTCATGAACGGGGACGTGCATCTGCTGGATCCGCCGGCCCCGGCTTTACGTCGTGATCGAAGGCGTCCGGTGCGAGGTCGAACCGGACGTAGCCGACAGTCCGGTCAGCGCGCTGCCCCATGCGTGGTGCGCCGGCTGTGGGCCGAGTGCATGTATCCCCTTGCGGCGTATCACGGTGCACAACCGTGCTGTGGGACGTGCGGGGTTCGCCGGCTGTGTGAGACATCCCTCTCCCGTTGTCGTGGCGTTGGTGGCCTGGGAAGGCTGACCATGGAGTCATGACCTCCTTGCCCCGCCCGCCGCACGTCGGTGGCCGACCGGATCCGATGGGCGGGACTACCGCGCTCGGTGGAGAGCCCGCTCCCGCCCGCGGGTACCTGCTGGACAACGCGCGCGCCGAGGCGGGCGAGCGATTCGTTTGGCTGGCCGAGTTGTTCGACGGCGTGACGCGCGGGCACTTCGATCGACTGGGGGTCGGGGCCGGCTCGCGCTGCTGGGAAGTGGGGGCCGGTGGCCCCGGCATCCCGGAGGCGCTCGCGGCGGCCGTCGGTCCGACCGGGCACGTACTGGCCACGGACATCGACCCGTCGTGGCTGAAGGCAGGCGACGGGTACGAGGTGCGCCGGCACGACGTCGCCGCTGACCCGCCCCCGGAGCCGGGGACGTTCGATCTGGTGCACGCCCGGCTCGTGCTGGTCCATGTACCCGACCGGGCTCGCGCGTTGGCCACGATGGCGGCAGCGCTACGGCCCGGCGGCTGGCTGCTGGTCGAGGACGCCGATACCGCTCTGCAGCCACTGGCATGCCTGGACGACAGCGGCCCTGCGCAGCGGCGGGCCAACCGGCTGCGCGACGCGGTCCGGGAGCTGCTGACGGGCCGCGGCGCGGACTTGCGCTACGGCCGGACACTGCCGCGGGCATTGCGTGAGGTCGGCTTGGTGGATGTCGCCGCGGCGGGCTCCTTCCCGGTCGGCGGCCTGGCTTGCGACCGGCTGGAGGCGGCGACCATCCGGCACGTGCGCGGCGAGCTGCTCGCGGCCGGCCTGGCCGACGACGCCGAGATCGACGCGCACCTGGCCGCCATCCACGCAGGCGAACTCGACCTGACACTCGCGCCGCTGATCTCGGCCTGGGGACGCCGTCCAGTCGAGCACCCTCCGGCACGCGGTTAGGTGCGGATCCGGGCGTTGTCCGACCTGCCCACAGCGCTGTTCGTCGAGGGAGACCAGGCAGCTCGCGCAGGTGTGCGCCGGGCGTCACCGGAGCTGGGGCCTGCCCGCGCACGGGCTCGAAGATCATGGCGTTCTCGACGCCCCGACCTGCGTGCTCGAACACCTCGGTATCCGTCGTGATCCGCTGCTGCCTGGGCGGCTGGTGCCCGCGGAACCGAGGGTGCGCCGACTGCCGGCCCGCGACGACGGCGACGCACGACGACACTGGATCGAGCAGTCGGCCGCCGGCTGGCTGACCGCCGCCCGGAGGCGGCCGCCCCCACCGGCCTGCGCAGAGTGTCGGTGGACGGCAAGAGCCTGAGCGGCGCGGCCAAGGCAACCGGCCGCAAGACCCGCCTGCTCGCCGCCGTGGAGCACACCACAGGCCTGGTCCTGGCCCAGATGGACGTCAGTGAGAAGACCAACGAGATCACGTGCTTCGAGCCCCTGCTGGACACCGTCGTAGACCTGGCCGGTAAGGCGATCACCGCCGATGCGATGCACACCCAGCGCGAGCTGCGCCGCCGATCTGCTGGGCCGCAAGGCCCACTACACCATGATCGTCAAGGGCAACCAGAAGCACCTGTGCCGACAGGTGAGTTCTTTGCCCTGGCACCAAGCAGACCAGCCACGGACGATCCGAGATCCGCCGCATCAAGGTTGCCACCGTCAAGAAAGTGCTGTTCCACGGCGCTCGCCAGGTCATCCAGATCAAACGCCGCCGAACCGACCGCAAGACCGGCAAGACCACCATCACCACCGTCTACGCCGTCACGAGCTTGACGGCCGAACACGCTGCGCCCAGATCACCGCGCCGATACGCGGCCATTGGACCATCGAGGCCCACCACCACGTCCGGGACACCCGCCTTCGAGCAGCTCCATCTCATCTGGCCTGAGGTCCAGCAGAAGCAGTACTCCGCCGCCTACGCCCTGAAGACTGTGCGTAACCTGTGCCCTTGACCTGGGCCCGGGCCCGTGGTCGGCACGCTCTACCGATCGACACGACGGTCTTCGAGACCACGGCGGGGCGGTTCACGCCGCATCGGATCCCATCGGGCCGCCAGGGCTGAGTATGGAGATCTACCGGGCGATCCGGGGCCTTCCCGAGCGCCGGCAGGATGTGGTCATCCTGCGCACCTGCCTGGGATACAGCACGCGCGAGACGGCGGAGATCCTCGGTATCACCGAGGCCGGGGTCCGTTCCACCGCCCGTCACGCCCGCCGCCGTCCGTTTGAGTATCGGAAGCGATGCTGTAGTTCCCTCAGGCCGAGCGCCTCGATCAGGGCCCGCAGGTGTTCGGCGTGGCTGGTGTTGAGTACGTCCAGGGGCTCCCGGGTGGCCAGGAGGGTCAGCGGGCCGCTGGCCGTTCCGTGCGCTGAGGCCCATCCAGCCCGGAGGGACCGGTCCCGGCCGACTGTGGCCACTTGCTCGGGGTCCCACCGGTTGATCCACCAGACCCCGCTGGGCACCAGCCGCCGGTCGTACTCCTGTGGCACAAGCAACGCCGGTACGGGAGTGTCCGCCAGTGGCAGGGGGCCGGGCAGGTAGGGCCGGTACTCCTCGGGCGTGGCGTCCCAGGCCCGCTGGGCGGCGCGCTGGGACTGGTACAGCATGAGCAGCCGATCGTCCTCCACTTGGCCGTGGAACGCGCCGAAGGCGTCGTAGACCTCTTCCAGCACAGTGACTGCCGTGTCCGGGTCCTGAGCCTGGGCGGGCAGGGTGAATGTCAGGGAGTGCAGGTTGCGTGCGGGGGTCTGCTCATCACCCAGGGTCAGGAACAGTCCGCCTGATGAGAGTGCGGCGATTTCGGGGATGCCATTGTTTCGCGCCGCGTAGACCTCGGAGAGGAGGGCGGTGACGACATCTTGGTCCAGGGTGATGGGAGTGGCCGGCGGGGCACCCACCCGCCAGCCCGAGGGGTCCGCAAGCTCTAGTCTGTCTAGCGCGCGAGCAGACGCGATCACCGCTGAGGCCAGGGTCCCGGGCGCTGAGGCAGGGTCCCTCTCGACGACCACCCGGCGATCCGCCGAGTACTGCTCGACCACGGGCTACTCCGGGAAAGTGAAGATCGGCGGGACGCCGCCCCAGCGAGTGGTAACCAGCCGGGCAACGTGACGGTCAGGATGGGCCCACAGATGGGTGTAACCGCACCGTGCTGCCGGGGCCTGAGCCGGCGGTTTCACTCGTACCGGAGGTGCCTCGCCCGGGGCCAACGGAGTGTCGGGGCCGGCGCCCTGTTCGGAACCCGGCGCGGGTAGCGCAGGGTAGGCCTCAGCCTCCGATGGCCGGTACGGTGGGTCCAGAAGTCCCGTGCTCTGCCACTGCTCCAGAAAAGGCCCGAGAAGTTGCGGCCAGCTGACCTACACGGGGGCAGAAGCAGCCGGGGGCAAGGGGGGCGGTGGACCGGTTTGGCGGGCGATTACGGCGCGGCCGGACACGTCGTACTGGACGACATGGGCTAGTTCATGGGCGAGCAGCCGACGGCCGGCAGGTCCCAGAACGGACTCACCATGGCCAAAGACGATGTCGTGTCCGTAGCAGTAAGCGCGCGCAGTCAACGACCGTGCCATCGAGGAAGCCTCGTCCCCGCTGTGTACCCGCACTCTGCTGAAATCATGCCGGAAGGCCTGCTCCATATCGGCCCGCACTACGGAATCCAGGGGGCGGCCACCGGTTGAAGGAACGACGCCCCCCTCCGTGGCGCCCTGCCCTCCCTGTCCCTGGAGCACCCGCTTAGGAGGGTGGCCCGTTTGGCGCGCCGCCATCGCCCCTGTGGCGAGGAGTTCGGCCGCCCGCTCCGAGGCGTCCCCCGGCTGGGTGACGGGCATTACGCGCGTACTCCGGTTAACCAGCAGTGACGTAACGTTTTGCCCAGTTGCGGAAGGTGGAGGTCGGCGAGCGTAAACGCCGGAAGGCATCGCTTCCTCCTGAGGGCTTCCTCTCACCGCAACAAAGTAACTCATCTCAAACGATAAGCCGCAAACATCACTCATGCGCTGTGGCCCGCCCGCTGCGCCAAATTCAGTGGCTAAGGCCGAGGGCCTCACAACCCACTGACATCACTGCGTGAGAGCGAACCAGTCGAGGCCACTGCGCGAAGCCGAGGATCCGTTCGCAGGTCCGATCACAGTGGCCGGCAGCCATGGCTGACGCATCCCGGATCCTGACGCATCCCTGGTCCTGATGCCTCCCTGAGGTGGTGCCGGCCGGTGGCTCAGGGGCTGTCAAGCACCGGTGGTGGATCCCGGGCGGACGATCATCAGCACGGTGACCACTGCCCAGGAGAGAGCGAACAACCCGGTGACCATCGACAGCCGAGGCAGCCGCGCGACGGCCGAGCGTGCGGCTTCGTCACTCCACGGCTCCTCCAGCGCGGTCATGACGGCGTCCTGGGTGAACACGGCGATGCCCAGCAGCACGGCGGCCACGGCGGTCAGAGCCATCGATGTCACGAGCCAGGTGTCGCCGAGCACGCCCATCTGCTTGGCGGTGGCCATACCGAAGACCGGGACGCTGACGCCGAGGACAGCGTAGACGCGGGTGACACGGTGGAGCAGCCGGACGGCGGACGGGACCGGGCGCGGGCCGGCCTGGTCCTCGGCTGGGGCAAGGGCCTCCCGGGCGTAGCGGGGAAAGAGGCTGGCGGCGACGGTGGCCGGGCCTATCAGCAGCACGGCGGCCAGGACGTGGAGGCTGAGCAGGAGCTTTGTCATGGGACAGGGACCCCTCAAGTTTCAGTCCGACTTAAACTCGTCGGAGGTTAGCATCCCTCTGTGCCAGGGGGACGACGGGCCCCACCGGCACCGGACACACAAGAACTCCGGACACACGAGAAGCAGGAGCAGGTGGAACGGCCTTGGCGGCAGACGACCCCGCAGACGCGTCCCCCGAACGTTCCGGGCGGCCTGCCACGCCCCCGTCGTTGCCCTTCGCGCTGCTGCTCGTCGGCGCCGGGCGCCTGGTCCAGGACGAGGTGAACCGCCGTCTGGAGGAGCAGGGCCACTCGCTGCGGCTGATGGGCGCCCTGGGACATCTGGCGCACGAACCCGGGCTGTCCTACAGCGAGCTGGGCCGCCGCGCCGGGGTCACGGCCCAGAGTATGCAGGCCACGGTGCTCCGCCTCGAGCACGCGGGTGCCGTCGCCCGGACGACGCCGGCCGGGCGCGGCCGGACCGCCGAACTCCACGTCACCGAGGAAGGGCGGCGCATGCTGGAGGACATGCGGCACACACTGGCCGGGGTTGAGGAATCACTGCTGGACGGCCTCTCGGCCGCAAAACGCGCCGCGCTCGGCACGACGCTCGGTCGCCTCCTCGGCAACCTCGACCGACTGCGCCGCCCGGACGCAGACGCGGACGCGGACGCGGACGCAAAGGACGGTAAACCCACACGCGCTCGCCGATAGGGCGTGCGCAACAGTCCGAAGGGGACGGCGCACAGGGTGCCGTCCCCCTCCGACGACCCGAACGGTCCCCTCGCCGTGGTGAGGGGACCTGCTGCGCGGAGCGTTGTGATGATGCTGCGCTGCCTGACGGGCCCTGCGCGTGTCCTCCCGGGCCGCCGGTTCATTCCTGGCGCGGGTGTGCGGTCAGGCCGGGCTCGGGAGCCCGGCTGCGTGGTCCGGGACGTCCACCCAGATGCGCTGTTCGTGGCCATCGACGGTCAGGCCGAGGCGGCCGAGCCCGGGACGGCCCTGCTCGTGCCACCAGGCGTGTGCGGCCTCGGTCTCGTCCCACAGCCGGCGGCTGCCGTACTGGTACACCGTGGACGGTTTCCCGTCTTCGCGGAACAGGACGCACGCCCAGGACCGGTCCTCACCGAGGCTGCACAGCCACACCGGCTGCCGGCCCTCCTGCCGCGCGTCGAAGACGACCACGCAGTCGGGGACGAGTAGGCCGAGGACGAACCGGGAGATGTCCCACTCACTCGCGAGCGTCGCGCCCAGGGTGAGTACCGTGGTGCCCCGCTCGGCCTTCTCCTGGGACTCGGCTGTCACGTAGTCCGCGTACGCAGGGAGATCCTGGCGCTGGGCGCGCAGGCTCATGAACTGCACCAGGGAGGTGAACGGGCCGCTCGCGCTGCGCCCGTCGTCGGCGACTGTGAGCGCGACTGTTGCCTCGGTGCGGGTGAAGCGGGTACCCCACGGCACCACGATCCGGCCCCCCGGCCGGCACTGCTCCAGCCAGGCGGCGGGGACGGTGTGTACGCCGCAAGTGGCGATCACCCGGTCATACGGCGCTCTGGCCGCATGCCCTTGGAAGCCGTCGCCGCACACCACCGTGACGGCCCCCAGGCCCTGCCGCTCAAGGGCCGCCCGGGCGGCACGGGCGAGGGCCTGGTCCACCTCGATTGTGGTCACCGCCCTCGCGCCGAGCCGGCGGGCGAGAAGGCCGGCGTTCCATCCCGTGCCGGTGCCGACTTCCAGGACACGCTGCCCGGGGTGCACGTCCAGGTCGGTGAGCATCGCGGCGACGACGGACGGTGCGGACGCCGACGACGAGGCCACCCGCCCCTGACCCAGCCCCTGATGCTCGCCATCGTCCCACTGCGTCACCAGCGGATCGCCGGACTCAGCCGCGGCGCCCCACCGCCTCGGCTCCCGGGTCCGCTCCACGGCTACGACGCCAGCTGCTCGTAGTGGTCACTTCCCGCGCTTCGCGCCGCCGTCGGGGGAGCCGCCGTCCGTCGTCGGCGGTTCCTTCGGCGGTGCCCACGGCTGACCCGGCAACATGTCACCCTTGCCACCGTCATCCTGCTTGTCGTGCTTGCCCATGCGTCTTCCCCATCCCATCGCGTGAGGCAGACCACGGTAGAGGCGGGCCGGTGCGCAAGAAAGACCACGTGCTGTGGGTCCGCCCGCCCTGCCAGCTCCGCCCGGCCGGGGCTTGCCCGGAACGTTCCGTTCTGGCCTGTCGGTCGCGGCCTCAAGCCCCCGCGGGGGGACTTTGCCAGCGCCTTCCCGCGTCCGCCCCCGCCCCAGGCCCCGGTGTCCGCCGGATCCACCCCTGCCGGTGCCGTCCGCCAGGTGGATCCGGCGGGCACCATCGCCCTGTCCGGCCAGCTGTGCATCCTCCGAACCGCGCCGGATCACCGTGACCGCTCCCGCACGGGACCGCTGCGCCCCGTGGCACCTGATCGCCCTCGCTTGCCGCGGCTCAGGAGGACGTCCTGGGCCAGGGTGAGCCCAATGCAGCTGCTTTAGAGCGTGGCCGAAGACGGCGCTGTTCTGCTGTTCGAGGTGCAGGTTGCAGCGGTGGCGGAGGCTTCGGGGGCCCGCGAGCGGGTGATCGTGGCAAAGCTGGGCGAGCAGGCGGAGTGCCCGGTGTGCGGCCGGGGCTGGATCCGGGTCTGGATCTGGATCGCCCCAGCGACTTGCTGGAACTAAGGTCTCCAACACGCCCTCGCCGAGCCGTGCCCTGGCCGGGCACAATGAGGCCCGGTTGGCCTGGGCCAGGGCATCGCTGTCCGTAATGTCGCTGGTCAGCACACGCATGACCTCCTCGTACGACTCTCGGGCGAACAGACAGAGCGCGAGCACGAAGTAGGCGACCAGCCGGGCCGGGAGCAGAACGGCGCCGCCGACCGCGCGGCCGGTGACGGGTGGGCCGGATTCGGCGCGGCGCTGGGCGTCAGCGCGGATGCCGCGGCACGCCGCTACCGCTGACAGAGCGCCAAACCGGTGCGCCGTTTCGCCCTCAGCGAGGGTTACCTAGGGTTGCGGTGCTGTCCGTGCTGTCCGTGCAGGCCGGCTTCATTCCGTTTGTTCAGGCACGTTTGGCACGTCTCGGGCCTGCCCTGCTGGAGGTGTCGACCGAAACGGCGCGGTCAACTCCGCGGCGCTAACCTCGCCACCGCACCCCGTGTCGCCGCCGCAGCCGGTGAATCTCCCACCAGGCCACCGCCGTCACCGACACCGGGCCACCGAGGAACGCACAGACCGCTAGCGGCACCGGGCCCGGCGGGAGGCCGCCCGCCGACAGGCCGAGGAAGGCGAACACCCAGACCAGGACGGAGGTGACCAGCGCGGGCAGCGCCGCGTGCAGGGCGGACAGATTGAAGGCGTGGCGCAGCGCCGGACCGGAGGCGAAGCAGAGGAAGAAGATCACCCACCAGAACGGCGCCCAGCACACGAACATCACGGATGCCCAGAGCAGCACGTTGGTGCCACCCTGCAGCAGACTCATCCCCTCGGCCGCCGCTGTGAACAGCAGCGGCACCAGCGTCCAGGCACCGAAGTAGCACAGGGCCGACCGGCCGACCGGCCACAGCCGCGTCCGCATGGCCCGCCGCGTCCCGGCCTGGCCACCCAGAAGAGCAGGGCCACCACCACCGCCGCACTCAACAGCGCCAACCAGGGCGCGAACAACAGCCGTAGCAGGAACTGCTCCTGTGCCTCCGCCACGTCCTGCCAGCCACCGAACACGGCCACCAGCACCCCCGACATGGCGAGGGCCACCCAGGCCCGCACCCGCTGCACCCGGAGCACCTCGGGATCCTCGACGTGCCCTTCCGGGTGTACGGGATAGACCCGGCGCGCCATACGGCGGGCCGTACGGGCCAGCTGGTAGCCGACCAGCAGCGGCACGGTCAGCCACCACAGGAACGGGAGGAACAGCACGAGCACCACCCTGGGAGATATCTGCTCCCGTCTCCCGCGCAACACCTCACCCAGCGGCGGCCATTCGTCCTCACGCAGCCGTCGCCACAGCGGCGTGTACAACCGCGGCGGGTCGCTCGCGGGCCGCGGCCCGCCGTACGGCGGGCCGCCCGGACGGGCGGGGTGCGTTGATGCTCACGGGCGTCCCTCCCACGGCCCCAGTAAGGGACGCGACCCGGCCCGGCCACGGTTCCAGACCGGACGTCCCGTGCTGCCAGGGCGCGCCGCGCCGGCCCCGGTGTGGACGATCGCGTAACTCCTGGCGGCATGGACACCGGCACTGGCCGCGAACGCACCATGCGGCTCACCGTCCCCTCCCCGTTCCTTCCCTGGCCATCGCCTCTGCGCTTGTGTGCGCCGAGGCAGCTCGCACAAGTTGCCTCGGCTGATTCCACTGTGACCTTCAAGACGGTGGAGGCTTGGCAGCCCGTATCACCGCCGGTGTCACCACCGAGGTCAGCTCTCGACGGTGAACCGGCTGGTGATCACGACGCGGTTGAATGCGTTCATCAGGGTTGCCAGCCAGGCGACTGCCGAGACCTGGTCTTCGGTGAGTACGGCCGCGGCGGCGTTGTAGTCCTCGTCGCTGACGTGTCCGTCCGACACGCGTGTGATCGCCTCGGTCAGGCGGAGGGCGGCGCGGTCGGTCTCGGAGAAGTAGCCGGTCTCTTCCCATCCGGGCAGTACGGCGATCCGGTCGGGGTTTCGCCCTTCTTGAGGGCGTCGCGGGTGTGCATGCGCAGGCAGAACGCGCAGCCGTTGATCTGGGAGGCGCGGATCTTCAGCAGCTCGACCAGGAGTGGGTCGAGGCCCACTGCGGCAGCGGCCTCCTGCACCTCCGACGACAGGGCGGTGAGGGCCTTGTAGGCGGCCGGGTGCTGCTTGGTGATGTTGACGCGCTGGAGGTCGGTCATCCTTCCTTCGATTCGTCGCTTGTTTGCTTTCTCATCAGGGAGACGAGGTGGACCCCCGGGTGTGACAGGTCAGACGCACACGAGTTTGTCGGGATTGATGACCCTGCGGTACGCAGTGATCAGACCCTCTGTGATCTGGACCGTGTCCACGGAGTGAACCCGCCCTTCGCGATAGAACACCAGGGCGAACTCGCCGCCGACCTCAGCGAAGTCGATGCGGTCCGGATGCCACTGGTGCCCCACACGCACCATGACCTCGGCGACGCGCTCGTCGCCGTGGATGAGCTTGCGTGCCGCGAAGGCCTTGCCACCGCCGTCGGTGACGAAGACGGCGTCGGGGTGCAGGAGCCTGACCAGGCCGGCCAGGTCCCCGGCCTCGTACGCGGCGCGGAAAACCGTGAGGACGCCTGCGCGCTCCGCCTTCGACGCCTGCGGCATGGACTGCTTCGCCTTGGCCACCCGCCGTCGCGCCCGCGAGGCGAGCTGCCGGGCACCCGGCACGGAGATGTCCGGCACTTTGGCGATCTTGTCGAACTCAAGACCGAAGACATCGTGCAGGACGAAAGCCACCCGCTTCGGCGGGCTCAGCTCTTCCATGATCAGCAGCATTGCCGAACTGACGGACTCATCGACGAGTACCGGCTGCGACGTGTCCGGCCCCGTCAGCAGCGGCCCCGGCAGCCACGGCCCGACATAGGTCTCCCGACGGAAACGGGCACTCTTGAGAATGTCGTACGACCGCCGCGCGGCACCGCCACCAGCCAAGCCTGCAGATCACCGATGCGCATGTACGTGATCTGCCACGCCTGAACCGTGCCGGCTTCTCTGCCGCTTCGTTGCGAGACAGCAGAGAAGCCGGTGCCATACCCAGGAAAAAGGGGGCGCCAGATCGGACCGAGCCCGACGACCATGGGCTTGGTCGTTCTCGCGGCGGCCTGAGTACGGAGGTCCACCTTGCGAGCGACAGCCATGCACGCCCCTTGGCTCTCCACATCACCGCGGGCTAGGCGGCGCGTGACGCACCGGCCTTCCAGGCCGTCATGGCCAGTATCCGTGTTCCGCGAAGAGAGCCGGGAAGATTAAGAACCCGACCGGACACCGTTCTGGCGGACCGCGCTTATTCGTCACGCGCGATCCGGAAGCATCTCCGCCGACGCGGGATCCGCGCTGTCATTCCTGAGCCGTCCGACCAGGCCGGTCACCGTCGACGCCGAGGCCGTTCGGGTGGCCTGCCACCCGCCTTCGACGCCGAGGCATACGAGCAGCGCAATGCGGTCGAGCGATGCATCAGCCGGCTCAAGCAATGGCGGGGTCTGGCTAGCTATGCGAACGGACAAGCTCGCCATCGCCTACCGGGCAGCGCTCTACTTCGCTGCCATCCTCATCTGGGCCCGGGCGTAGGGGCGTCGGGCCGCACAATTTCGAGAGGCGCGTCCTCAGTCCAGCGTGGCAGCATGCGGCAATGATCTTTCGACACCCCGACGGCGACTACGCGATCACCGCGATGTACTCCGTGCCCGATGACGCCTGGTATCTGGAACTGGATCTCGTGGCCGGGCAGCGGACTCTCGTGACCGCGATCGTCCCTGACGAGGATCCGGCACGGGAGCCGACGGTGTGCTTCAACCCGCACGCAGGGCACGCTGACGTCCCGTACGAGGTCATGCGCTGGTTCATGCGCCAGGTCGCTGAGGAGATCCGTACCTCCCGTGCCTGGATGCGGCTGAGACCGGAGCTCGTCGCGATCATCTACCAACTCCGTCAGGAGCACATGGGCGTCATCGACGATGATGACTTTCTTCAGGTTCTGGCGGAGGTGCGCACCACGGTCCCCGAGGAAGACCTCCCCGCCGTTCTAGAGGCCGCCTTCGGGCGGAATCCTGACGGCACCACCACGGACCACCCGCAATCGTCCCAGCCTGTAAACGGTCAAGGAGGCAGGGCCTAGAAGGGAAGCTCGTCGACCGCGGTCGGCTCTGTCCCCTGCCACTGGGCCCACCGTCCCGGGACGGAGGTGCAGGCTGCCGAGAGGTGGGCCAGCGTCATCCCTCGGACGTGCAGCCAGCCCTCGGCCGTCAGCCCGTCCTGCCGCAGAAGAAGCCCGGGAGCGGAGAACCAGCGAACCGGGGACTCGCCATCACCCGTCCACATCGGGTAATCCGGGAGAGCGACCCGCTGGAAGAGCCGCGGTACCTCGCCCACGACCCCGGCAGGCAACTCGCAAGCGTTGTAGAGGGGACCGTCGCTGAACAGGCCCTCGGAGAGAACCAGCTCCACACACGCCAGCGAGACCCTGTCCATGAACGGCCGCCAGCCCTCACGCGACTGGACGACGACAGGCGGGTCAGCCTCTCCCAGGTCACACAGACGCACGCCTCAGACGGCGCACCCCTGGTTCTCGCTGCGGAAGCACAGCACCCCGCCGAGGTCCTCGTGCACGAAAAGCTCTGAGGGAGGCAGCATCGGATCCTGGTGCTCGAACAACTCCGGACGTCGGCCGAAGAGCAGAACCACAGGGGACGCCGCAGGCAAGATGCGCGGCAAGCGTGATACCTGGAAGGCCGACCCGGACAGGCCGGGCTGGGGCTGGTGGCTGCCGACCCCGTTCTGCACCAGGGCCATGGTCGAGCCAGGCACGGTAGTCGACGGTCAGTGGCGGCCGCCGGTGTACGGGCCGGACGCGTACGGGCCGGACGCGTATGGCACGCCCGAGCATCACGCCGTGTTTGAGGTCCCCGCCGAACGCCTCTCGCAGGCCAGGAAGCGCACCCGCGATGCCTGGCGCGCCGAGCAGAGGCGCCGCACCGAAGGGTGGCGGCAGCAGGACCCGGAACTCGCCGCAGACCTGGAACGGGCAGCCCACGAGCTACGCCGGCCGTGACCGCCGGGCGCCCGGGTCACGCGTGTGTCATCTGGCCCTTCGGCAGCACGGCTGCGAGCTCGGCGGTCGCCGTCTCCCGGTGGGCTGGATCGGACTGAGTTGTGTGCGGCGGGCCATGTGGTGCACCTCGCTGCCCGCTCCACGATCTGCGCGGCGCCGTCCGCGGGCGCTGGGGGCTTCTTGGGTCTCGGCTTGATATTTCCGGAGCTCTGGACCGACCACATGCAATAATCGTCTACCTGACGATAAAAGTGCGGACGTCATGCCGCCGCACGTGAAGGACGAAGGGCTGTGGAGAAAGATATGACTGCCCCTGCGGGTTTTCGCTTCCCGGTCAAGGGCGAGGTCGCCGTCTTCCGCGGCGAGCACTACCGGGCCCGGGGCGCCGAGGGTCTGTGGCCGTGCGCCGAGCTGCTGCCCGGGCCTGACCGCCCCGCACCCGAAGGCCTCGCGCCGCGCGAGGCCGCCGACGGGTCCGTGGGGTACCCAGTTGCGCCGGAGCGCCTGGACGCCTGGGACGCCGTGCACTGGACGTTCCGCTGGCGCGGCGAGCTCTTCAAGTGCACCCGCGCCACGACCACCACCTACTCGGGCAACTACCTCGGCTCCGACGAACACTTCGTCAAGGAACACCTCAAGCGTCTGGCCACCACTCACTACGGCGTCTTCCCGCGCGACGAGGTCACCGAGCTGAAGCTGCACCGTAAGGATCGGATCCAGCCCCTGCACGCCTTGGTGGAGCGTCTGGACGAGGTCGACCACTTCCGCCCCAAGACCTGCGCGGTCCACCGCGGCCGGACGTACCCGGCCGCTGACGAGGCCGACGCGTCGGGCCTCATCGCCCTGACCACCGGGGACGACCGGCCCGAGGATCTCATCGCCGACCCCGAGGACCCGAGCGGCGAGCGCTTCCTGGCCACCCCGGGGCAGCTGGATGCCTGGTACCGGACCTACTGGACCTTCTGCTGGGAGCGCGGCCCCTTCGAAGCTGTCGGAACGGTGGACGGCGGGATCAAGGGCGTCTACACAGGCGGCAGCTGGGGCTTCGCGAACTACATGGACCTGACCCACGAGCCGGATCCCAACGGGGCGTATACCCGGTACACGGTCACGGTGGACCTCGACGGTGTCACCGACCTCGAACTCCAGCGCACCGACCTGATTGCCTTGGCAGGAGCGCCTCTGGATCTGCAGATGGGTGAACGGGTGTACCGATTCATCCTCGCCCGCCAAGCCGAGGAAAATGAGCAGCGCCCGGAGGGGCACAACGTCGAGGCATGGCGCGAGGTCTACAACCTCAGCCAGAACTACGCCAACGCCGTGCAAGCGGGCGACACGGATGAAGCCGGCCGGCTTCTCGGCGCGCTCATGGTCAAGGCCGACCAGTGGAAGAGCCATCCCCACCATGCGGTCGTCTCCGCCGGCGTCCCCAGCCCCTGAGCTGCGATGGCATCTCAGGGGCTGGGCCCCAAGCCGGAGATGCTCCGCATCGTGACCGGGTTTCCGGTCTTGGTGGAGGACCACCCCGAGCCGGCGACGCCTCGGGCCTCATCGCCCTGACCACGGGGAATGATCGGCCCGAGGGTCTCATCGCCGATCCCCCCAAAGCCCGAGCGGCGAGCGCTTCCTGACCGCCCCGGAGCAGTTGGACACCTGGTACCAGACCCACTGGATCCTCCGACCGTACGGCGAGCCCTTCGACATCCCCGGCAGGGAGGACAGCGGGATCAAGGGCGTGCACAGCGCAGTTGTGACCGAGGAGACGGGCCCCGACAGAGTCCACACCCGGTACACGCTCAAGACGAGCCTCGACGGCCTCACCGACCTCGAACAGCACCGCACCGAACCCGTGCCCCCCCGGGCCCCGGGTTCACGGTTACCACCCCGGCCGCGGAGTAGGGAGTTGGGTAGGAACCACGCTACGAGGAGAGCGCGGCGCTGGGACGCCGAGGTCGGACATGACGGGGGTGCGCGAGGCATCGCGCACCCCGTCATGCTGCCCGCTGCGTCAGATCGGGGCCTCGGTGGGCACGACGGCGTTCTCCGGAGCGTCGAGCCATGCCTGGTGGGTGCCGTCCGCCGTGACGGTCATGCCGAACCGTCCGGGCGACGGACGGCCATGCTGGTCGAACCAGGCCCAGGCGGCCGTCACCTCGTCCCACAGGCGGCGCGGGCCGTGCTGCCACACCGTGAACTCCGTATCCCGCTCGCCGTCGTCGTCGATGGCGGCCCAGGAGGAACCGTCGGCTGTAGCAACCCACAGGCGTGACTCGACGCCGTCTACGTCGGGGTTGTCGTGCCGGATGTGCCACAGGTCCGGCAGGAGCAGCCCGAGGGCGAACTGAGTGTCGTAGTCGTCGCCCGCGACCGCCCACGGCGACAGGCTCGACGTCGACTCGGCAGGCATGTGGTCGTCGTGGACGACATCGCGGAAGAGCCGCAGGCCGACCCGCTGCCCCCGGGCGCGCATGAAACATGCGTACGGGTGGAAGCTGCCCTGGGCGGCCCCGTGATCATCCACGGTGAGGTGGAGGAGGCCGTAGTCGCACCACGGCCGCGACCACGGGGTGAGGATCGTGCCCTGCGGCTTGGTCTGGGCTAGGAGCGCCGCCGAGACGCCGTCGAGCGAGCACGTGGCCATGATGTGGTCGTACGGGGCCCGGCCGAGGTGACCGAGCATCCCGTCACCGCACACCACCGTGACTCCGGGCGCGAGCTCGCCAAGGACGGCCGCGGCCTGCTCGGCGAGTACCGGGTCGAACTCGACCGAGGTGACGTTCTCCGCGCCAAGGACGTGAGCGAGCAGACCGGCGTTCCAACCGGTACCGGTACCGATCTCAAGGACCTGCTGGCCCGGCTTGGGGTCGAGCATGGAGAGCATGAGCACGACGATCGAGGGTGCCGACGCGGACGAGGACGGGAACGGGGCAACGCCGGCGTCCGCCGCCTGGCCGTCGTTGACCTGCGTGACGATGGAGGCGTTGGCGTAGGCGGCAGCGAACCACGGTTGGGGCTCGGTGTTGGCGTTGAGCGGGGCGTAGCCACCTTTCCCGTCGCGCTGCCAGATCACGCGGGGGAGGAAGCGGTGCCGGGGCACCGAGGCGACGGCCGACGCCCACGGCTCGGGAAGAGCGCCGTTGTCGGCCGCGATGGCGGTGAGCAGGCCGTGCACGGCGGCCAGCTCACGGAACGAAACCGCCTGGGGCATTACTTGTCGTCCTTCTTGTGCTTCGGCTCCGACTTCGGGTCCTTGGTGTCGTCGGAGGCCTTGTGGTCGCTGAAGTCTTTGCCGCCCGAATGCTGGCCGTCGCCGCCCGAATCACCCTTGCCGGTACCCCAGCCCATGGCGCGCATCCCTTCTCTCGCCGATGACGCGGACACGGTAGAGGCGCGGCGCGATGGCCGGAAGGAGGCGTGCAGCAATCCGGACAGCAGCACGGCGCAGGTGACGACGTTCACCTGCGCCGCCTGTGCGGGCCAGGCCCTGCTGTAGATCACGCGGACAGGTGGCCGGCCACCGGGGCCGTCAGGCAAGTCTGCGCCCGCGCGCCCAGCTCGCCGCCGCGAAGACCGACGAGCGGGCTGTTGGCGGGCTAGCGGCGAGCCGGCCGGGCACGTCGGCGGACGGGGGCAGAGGAGTCGTCCTCCTCCATCTGGGTGATGCGGGCGGTGGGGGTGTCGTCGCCGCAGTTGATCCGCAGGAGGTCACCGGCAGCGATCTGGACACCACGGACGAGTGGATCCGACTCGCGGACAGGCATCGCCCCGGCGGCACGTCGCCGGGGCGGACCTGTCCACAACCGACCTCGCCGTACGGGCCGCCGCCCAGGCCATCGCCACGCCCTTGCCACCGCAGCCGGGCTCCTCGCCGCCGGCACCGCGCAGACCGCCCTGGCCATCGGTGCCGACCGCCTCTCCACTCTCCCCGACCCTCAGGACCGCACGACCGTCCCGCTGTTCGGCGATGGCGCCGGATCCGTGGTGCTGCGCCGCGGAAAGCACCAGCGAGGCCGGGACGCTCGGGCCGGTGGTGCTGGGCAGCGACGGCAGCGGCGCCGATCTGATCCGGGCCTCTCGCCCCGGCGCCCTGCACATGGACGGAGCCGACGTCTTCCGGCACGCGGTCGACCGCATGTCCGCTGCCTCCCGCCAGGCCGCCACGGCCGCCGGATGGACACTGGCGGACGTCGACCGCCTGGTCCCGCACCAGGCCAACAGCCGCATCACTGCCTTTGTCGCCCGGCAACTCGGCATCCCCGTCGACCGCCAGCTCGGCAATGTCGCCGAGACCGGCAACACCGGCGCTGCGTCCATCCCCCTGCTCCTGGTCTACGAGCCTGTCCGCCACGCCCGGTCGGTCCGTCCGTGCACAGCAGGGCCGGCCGATCCTGTCATTGCCCCGGTCTACTGCTGCGCATGCCCAGCCACTTCCCGAAATGCGAGCGGAGGCGGGTGCGGTAGCAGTGCGTGACGTAGGGCATGGCGATCTCGTCGGCATCGGCCAGTGCGGGGTGGGTGTCGCAGAAGGCGCGGACCTCGGCGAGAAGGGCTGTGCGATCAGCGGGCGGGAGGGTGATGACGGAGCTGCCGGAGGTGACCAGATCGATGAGCTCGGTGCGGCTGAGGCGATGGCGCCATTCGACAGTGTGGTACTGAAGGGGCGCGAAGGGCGGTCGGACGGCCTCGATGCCGATGCCTACGCTGGTGGTTCGCGGAGTGCGGCGCGGATGCAGGATCCGGTCGAGGCCGGAGACCCAGTCCTCACGATCGTCGTGGGTGTTCCACACCAGGCTCAAGGTGCCGTGCGGGGTGAGCGTCCGGGCGATTTCCGGCAAGGCGCGTTCGGGGTCCACCCAGTGCCAGACCTGCGCGGCGACGACGGCGTTCACGCTGTCATCGGGCAGGGGGATGGCCTCGGCGGAGCCGGGCAGCGCCGGGACGTCCGGGAGCCGGCGGGCGAGTTCGGCGCGCATCCGCTCGTCGGGCTCGACCGCGATGATGTCCAGCCCGCGCTCGTAGAGCTGGCCGGTCAGCTTGCCGGTGCCGGCACCGAGGTCGAGGACGCGGCGTGCGGTTGCGGGGATCAACCAGTCGATCGCCTCGGCCGGATACGGCGGACGTCCGCGTTGGTAGGCAGCCGCTGCGGCACCGAAAGAGAGGGCTTGCGTCCGGTGGTCGCTGTGGTCCATCGCCGCCCTCTCCTTGGAGTGCTGCCGAGGCACGCCGTTCCACACCTGATCTGGTATCAGGGCGGCCGTTGAAGGCACGCAATACCGGCGCGCGCCCGGGGGCCTGCCTTAGACATCGGCCGCAAGGTGGATGCAAATGTAACGGTGCCCGACGCTCGGGCCGTGCACCGGCGGGCCGGTGTCGTGAGGTCGGCGAGGGTGCCGCGGGGAGCGCCGTCCGGTCCGGGGTGTGGTCCGGATGGCTTAGAGGTGCAGGCGGGAGGGGGATCCGGCGGTCGGCGGGCATGCCTGGGGAGTTTACGGGCATGAGGTGCGGTCATGGAGAAAGGAACGGAACGCGGGTGGTTCACCGGGGCCGGACAGTGCGCGTAGTGCGCCTGGTGTGTGCGGTGGCGGTCACGGCGGCGATGGTGAGTGCGTGTGGTGACGACGGTGGTGGGGGAGGGGGCGACGGCGCGGCGACCACCGTGTCGGCGGCGCCTCCGTCCTCGCCGACGGCTTCCCCATCCGGTGCGCCGACGTCGCCCTCCCCGGATGGTACCGCGGGGATGACCGAGGACCAGGCCGAGCGCAAGGCGCTCGTACCCGCGGCGAAGGTCGGGTACGACCAGGCGGCCAGGTCGGCGACCGGCAAGGTGCCCGGCAGCAAGCTGGTGGACAGCGACCTGAAACGCTCGGCCGGGGGGCGCTCCCGAGTGGCATGTGAAGGTCGCTTCTGCCGATGGCACGGAGAGCGACGTCGTCGTCGACGCGGTCTCGGGCGGGGTGACCTCGTCCAGCCCGGAGGCGGACCAGGATGCCGGGGACAGGCGGGAGACGGCCGACCGGCTGGGCAAGGCCAAGGTCTCCTGGCAGGACGCCGCCTCGACCGCGCTGGGCCGGACGAAGGGCACGATCACGTCCCTCGGCCTGGATGACATGGACGACGGAACCCTGGTGTGGTCGGTGGACGTCGTGACGACGAACGACTGGAACAAGACGACGTACGACGTGGACGCGGCCGACGGCAGCGTCAAGCGCGAACACGTCGACCGCGACTGAGCCCGTACCGGTCACCGGCGGAAGAGCGGGCCCGTCGCGGCGCTGGTGCAGTTGTCCGCCTTCTCCTCCGCGGCGTAGTCCGCATTCATGATCCGCTGCACCAGGGCAACCGCCTCCGCCCGACTCATCTTCACCTCACCCACCGCACACCCTTCTCGTGACCAGCCTGCGTTCAGCCCACGGCGGGCCCAGTCGCCGGTGCCAGGATCCCAGCCCCCACAGGGCGGCATCGCAGACGGTGCTGGCCGCGCAGGATCCGTCACGCCGTTGGTGAGCTGCATGGGCCGGCGGCCAGCGCGCGGCGGCCGGGGTTCGGACCGTCTGGGGCGGGAGCGTGGCGACCGGGACGCTTGGGATAGCGTCCCCCTCGCTCGTCAGGAGTTGATGGGGGACGTCATGGAGATTCGGTTTGAGACGCGTGTGCAGGGAGGCCAGGGAGCTCTCCGGGCGCTCACGTTCGGGATGTTCGCCGTCGGAGCGCTATGCCTGGTCATCGGGCTGGTCTTTGCCGGGGTATCGGTCTCCTTCCTGACAGATGCGCAGCGTGCCGGCGGCACGGTGGTGGCCCTGGACTGGCGGGAGGACCACGACGGCGGATCTCGCACGGGACATGGCGACGACGCGCCTGCGGCGTACCCGGTGGTCGAGTTCACGCCGGAGGACGGCACGCCGAGGAGGTTCCGGGACTCCGCGGGTTCCAACCCACCGGCGTACGAGGTGGGTGAGCAGGTCGAGGTGCTCTACCGCCCCGATGCCCCTGAGGACGCGCGGATCAAGGGATTCCTCTCGCTGTGGCTGCTGCCGCTGATCTTCGGTGGGATCGGGCTGGTGTTCACCGGGATCGGCACAGGCTTCGCATGGGCTGCCCGGCGGCGACGTCCCTAGACGCGTGTCCGACGGACCCCAGGATCTGAACCAGGCGGAAGGGCAGCTCACCCACCAGACTCCGCAAGACGCGGACTCCCGCACGGGCGGCGGCTGCGGGCCCCCGCGGAGGCCTCCGGCGTGCGCGGCGCGGGCGGCCGCGATGCTGAGGCCATGAGTGATCACCCGACCTTGTCGGCCCGGGGCCGGCCGGTGCGGAGCCGAGCCGTGGCCCGTGCCGGTGACCGGGGTGAAGAATGAGGCCGGTATAGACCGGGACGATCAGCGTGGGGATGATCGTATTGCCTGTCCAGCTCTACCCCGCGACGCGCACCGAACACCCGGGACGGACCCACGAAGTCCATGAGGCGGACGGCGGTTCTCCGGGGAACCGCGAGTGAGCGACTGGAGTTTACGCAGCTCAGGAGCGGTCGCGAGCACTGTAGCGGATGCAACACGTGTGGTGCACGGGTTCCTTGGGGCAGCACAAGGACAAATCGGAGAGGTGTCGCATAGCGCCTGAGCGCCTGGCCGCACTCCGTCTGGGCGCCTACTCGTCGATGGTCTGTGTCACGCACGGCCTGGCTGGCGCTCGGATCGCGTAGCGGGGTGGCTGATGGCGTTGCCCGGCGAGATGATGGCCGGTATGGGGGATGAGCGGTCCATGGCCTGGCGTGTGGGCGGGACGTACTTGATGCTGGCGCTGGGCGGGATGGCCGGGGCATTGTGGCTCGCCGACCGTTTCTCCCTGGGGATCGCCGGCACCGCAGTGTCCTTGCTGCCCACGCTGGCACCGTTGTTCCTGTCCTGGGCAGCATTCAGGGCGAGTGCCCAGAGATCCGCCGAGCAGCGGCTGGAAGAGATCGCCGAGCAGTTGGCACAGGCCGTCCGTCGTCAGTGGGAGGCCGAGGTGCGCGTCCGTCAGCTCAACGACCCCTATCCGCTCGCGGTGTCCTGGAAGGCAGCTTCGGAGGACCTGGTCGAGACGTGGCCGCTGCTACGGGCGATCGCCACTGACTGGCCGGGCGGGCCGGTCAGCGACCCTGCGGGCTGGGTCGAAACACCTGAGGAACTGGCCGGGTCAGGAGCTCAGATCACCCAGATGTTCACCTGCCGCGTCCCGACTCAGCGGCTGCTGGTGCTCGGCCCGCCGGGTGCGGGCAAGACCGTATTGCTTCTGCGGCTGCTGCTGGGCCTGCTCGCCCAGCGCGACGCCGACAATCCCAGCGGTGGGTGTCAGGCGGTTCGGGCGGTGCCCGTGTTGTTCTCGCTGGCCTCGTGGAACCCGGCCCGCCAGGACCTGTACGCATGGATGGCCGACCGGCTCGCCGCGGACTACCGCAGCCTGGCAGGACCGGCCCCGGCCCGCTACGGGCCGGTCGCCCGCGCCCGCGCCTTGCTCGACCATCATCTGATCCTGCCGATCCTGGACGGCTTCGACGAGCTCCCCTCCGCAATCCGCGGCAACGCCCTCAACGCGATCAACCAGGCCCTGCCGCTGGGACAGGCCGCAGTGCTGTCCAGCCGCGTCGCCGAGTATCGCGATGCCCTGCGTCCGGCCTCAGGCGTACCCGTGAAGCTCGCCGGGGCCGCCGGCATCGAACTGTGCCCCCTCTCCGCCACGGATGTCACCGCCTACTTGCACCGGGACGCAGGGGGCACGAGCTGCGCCGCCAGCCGCTGGGCCGCCCTCACCGCCCGGCTGGGAACGGCCACGCCCGTGGGGCAGGCGCTGCGCACACCGCTGATGCTCTTCCTCGCCCGAACCATCTACAACCCCCGTCCCGGTGAGCGCGAAGCGGATCTGCCACACCCCGGAGAACTCTGCGACACCTCACGCTTCCCCACCCGCGCCTCGGTTGAGACCCATTTGTTCTCCGCGTTCATCCCGGCCGCGTACCGTCCCCACCCGCGCTACCCCTGCCGCTGGACCCCGCGACAGGCGCACACGGCTCTGACCTTCCTTGCCCGTCATCTGCAACACGCCCTGCACGGCACACCCGACCTCGCCTGGTGGCAACTTCACCGAGCAGTACCGGCGAGCATCCCCCAACTGATCACCTGGCCCATCGGACTGCTGACGGGCAGCGGGCTCGGGATCACGGCCGCGATCGCGACAGCAGAGGATGGGGCCGGTGGAAGAATCGCTGCCGCGATCTTCGCATTCGTGGGAGGGAACATTCTCGCGCTCACCCTCACTTTCCCGCTGTGGCTCGCCTTCGAGGCAGAAGACAAGCAGCCGGCGGCGAAAATCCGTTGGGCCTGGAACTGGCTCTGGCTTGCCATCAGCCTCAGCCTGGCCATCTTGATCGCCATGATGGGCGCCTCCGCTCCGGCGGTTGCCATCGGTCTGGGGGTCGGTGTCGCGTCCGGGTTACGCGTCGGCTCGGCCGATCCGGCCCTGGCCGTCGGTCCGCGAGCCCTGTGGGCCCGGGACCGTCGGGTCTTCTGGCAGCTCACCCTCGCGACCGGGGCCGCGGTCGGACCGGGCCCGGGAGTGGCCCTCGCCGGACAACCTGTGGCCGGCTCGGTGGCAGGACTCGTCACCGGCCTCTGGATCGGATCAGGCATCGCCTTCTCCGCCACCGCCTGGGGCCCGTTCACCGTCGCCCGACACTACCTGGCCCTGCGCCGACACCTCCCGCGCGATCTCATGTCCTTCCTCACCGACGCCCATGAGCACCGGGGCGTGCTGCGCCAGGCGGGAGCGGTCTACCAATTCCGGCACATCGACTTGCAGCGCCACTTGGCCAGCTGAGAACAGTCATGCTGGATGAGCCGGTCCGCGGCAATACGCCCTCTGTGCAACGGTCGCAGGCGGCACAGCCCGCTGAGCTCCGAAACCTTCTCCAATGACACAGCCCCATCGCATTCCTGGTGACCCGCAAATCGCTTTACCCGAGCAGCACGACCAGTATGTCGCCGCCCTGGAACGCCTGGCCGAGGCCAAGGCGGCTGGCGGGCAGCTCGAGCCACCTGCCGAGCCGCCTCATCCGGTTGACCTGATGGCTGCGCTGGAGGCCTCGATCGACGCAGCGCGGGGCGGTCAGTCCTGATCCGGCAGTTTCGTGCTCCTCGGCGCGGCAGACCAGGGCCCTTCCTGCTGACGCGCCCCCAGGCGCCGCCCGCGCGAGCGCCGCCCGGCGTCGTCCGCAAGGACACGGGGGAGGCTGATCCTTGGCGGACCGGCTGGATTTCCGCCCCCTGCCAGGTGGTGCGGATCGCGACCGCACCTGGCACCGCCCGGACATCCCGTCATGGCGGAGTACGCATGACCGGACTCCCGCCGTCGGCTGGTCACAGGGCGCGGCCGGACGAAGCCGCCCTGCGGGAAGCGCCGTGCCAGCCGCCTCGGCGCCGGATGGCGCGGCGTCGTTGAACCACCGATCGCCGCATACCGGCCGCCGGTGCCCGCTCGTTTGTTGCGGGCCTACCGCGCACGCGTCACCCAGCGCGAGGCCGTTAGGCAGCCGCCCCTGCCGTGCATAGCTCCCCGAGGCTGCCTGGACCAGGCCCGCATGGCGTTCGCCCGACCACAGAACGAGTCGAGGACGAGATCGAGTACGTCGTCGTCGGCGACGCCCTGTCGACCTTCCCGTCGATGCGCGGCCCTGCGGCCAACGGCACGTGACGCCAGCTCGATGGGGCAGAGACACACGCCCAGCCGAACCGTCAGAGCAAGCGGAGGAGAAGACTCCAGCCGAAGCCGGGGCAGGAGATCGACCTGGGCCCCCTCATCCGCGGCTTCGAGGTGGCCGCTCATCTGAGTGGCCTGTCGGGCCGCCGGGAGATGACCGGCGGCCCGATGGCATTTATGCACCCGCTTGGTGAACGACTGGCCGCCGAGATCGTCACGCCGGCAGCGGGTGCTGCCGGCCCGGGCTGCTGGGGTACGGGATGCCCAGGCGGGCTTAGCGCTCAGCCCTTGAGTTTCGCGAGCGTTGCCTTGGCGTCCTTGATGAAGAGCGGCTGGAGCTTGTCACTGTCGTAGGGGAACGCGGTGTCGTCGCTGAAGGACTTGCTCAGGGTGAGCTGGGACGAGTACTCCGTTCCGCCATCGAGGATGCTCAGGGTGATGATGCGGCTCGCCTCCATATCCACGGACGTGTAGTAGGCGCGGTCTCCGATTCCTGAGACCGTCTTGATGGTCGCCTTACTCTTCGGTGGGTAACCGGCGCTCTGCGCCTTGGCGGTGAACTCAGGGCCCGGGTCAACCTTCTTGTGGAGAGTGACCTGGGTGAACAGCACCGCTATGCCCCCCTTCTTCTCCTTCGGCTTCAGCATCACACTGCATTCACCGCGGTCCATCGCCTAGTGCCGCAGCACTGCCCCCTGGCGCTCCTCGCCCTCCTCGACGGTGAACAGCGTATTGAGCGCTTCGGATGGCGCGTCGTCACACAAGTTTGCGCCGACCCTGTAGCCGCGGGTATCCGTAGAGGAGCTGTCTGACAGCGTCAAAAACCCACCCCAGAGAACCGAGGCGACAGCAGCACCAGCCACCATCGGAACCCAGCCGCGCCTCCACACGCCAGTCCTGTCCTCGGCAGGGCCGAAGGGCGGGACCGGGGGCTGTCCGGACGGGGCACTCGTCTGCTGATGCGGCATGTTCATGATCCGAATTTACAGCTATGCGCTCCCGTTGCGCATTCTTCCTACGTGATGCTGGCGAGGGGCTGGCTCGCCTGCGAGCCCGGCACGTCAGCCAATCCGTATGCAGCTCCGTCTGGCCTGTTTTGCCCGACCCAACTGTCTGCTCTGTAGGGCACTCTTCATGTAGCAGCCGTGATGTTGGCCTGGTCGGCTATGTCTACTTGTCGCGCGATCGTGAATAATTCGGCACAGGTGCTTTCCTGTGGGAGTCTTTCCATGACTCGGTGGTGCACGTACTGGCGGTGTGCCACCTCAGCCAGCTTCCGGAAGACGTCCATGTCGAGCTGATGCTGTGAGGCGAAGCACTTGAGCGCGCGCATCTTGGCGTCCAGCAGCTCTGGGGTGCCCATGAAGAACATTGTGGGTTCGAATCCGGTGCTGTAGGGCGAGCGAAAGTACCGCAGGTTCGTGGCTTCTCGTAGGGCGACTGCGGTTACGTCTTCCGCGGCTGTGCTGTGGTCGAGGTGCTGGTCGCCGGGGTAGTGGGTGTATACGACGTCGGGGCGGGTTTCGTGGAATACGTCGAAGAGGTCGGCGTTGATCTCTCCGCGATGCTCTGCGAAGCGGGTGTCGGGGATGGACGAGAAGGTGTACTGGTGCACGCCCAGGATGGCTCCGGCGGCCAGGCACTCTTCCCGCCGCCTTGCCGTGTGGTCGCGTGCTCCGGTGGTCAGGCAGTGCACTCGGATCCTGGCGCCGGTGCGTGCGTACCAGTGCATCCGCATACCCATGGCGATCTCGGCGTCGTCGGGATGGGCCACCACGACGAGTACGGTTGTCATGTTTCTCCTTCTGGTCGACTGGGCTTCACGGTGAAGCCGCTGCGCAGGACCCGGCCGTCGAGGCCCTGCCAGCGAAAAGGCTCGTCGGGGCTGCTGGGCCATTTGAGGTAGTGCATGCTGCCGAGGACTCGGGTCGTGCCTTCTTCGAGGAATGCGATCTTGGACGATCCGCCGCCGTCCAGGTGGTACGTACTGTGTGGGTCGAGTCCTTCGGCCGTGCAGATCGCCGCTGCCTCTCGGGGGGTGACGCCGCGGAAGGGGTACGACAGCGGGGCGCCGTCGAGTACCAGGTGTACGAGATCAGGCCCGTGGAGAGCGATCAGGGTTCGGGCGTAGCGTGCGTCGCGGAACGGCGAGGCGCCAAGGCACTCGTCGTAGCTTGTGGTGAGTCCGCGGGCGGCGTCGGCGACGCTTGGCCCGAGGGAGACGCCGCACTCCATGTGCCGCACGTCCAGCCCGTCGATTTCGTTGATCTCCACGCGCGCGCCGGGCTCGAGGTGGCCGGCCCACGTGCACTCTGCTCGCAGGACGAAGTTCCCCGCGAAGAGATCGGCACCGCCTCCTGGGTGGACCGATGTCACCCGGTGCCCGGCCCCGGGTCTCCAGGACACCACGCCGTCGATGACTGAGGGGTCCAGTGGGGTGATGTTGGAAGTGGGCTGCACGTGGCGGATGAAGCCCGTGCGTGGGTGGTCGCGGTAGCGGACCCGGCAGTTGGCGGCACCGAAGACCGTGAACGCTCCGGGCCGGTGCCTGTCGCCGGGGCGCGGAGTTTTCGAGCCGATCCACCGGTGGGGCTGCCCCTGAAGGCTCAGCGTGCCCGTGGCGTTGAGGGTGTCGATCAATGGCTGGCCGCGGTGCACGAGGAAGGCCGGCTTGGCAGCCGTGGGCAGGCTCACGATCTCTCCGGCCCGGCAGCAGAAGTCGAGGCAGGGTTCGGCCGGCTGGTAGGAGGGGTCGTCGGAGATGAAGGAGAACGAACCGCTGACAGCTGCGAGCGCCGCATCTGCTCCGACATGGTCGCGCAGGTGGAAGCCGTCGGCGGCGGAGACGACTTCGGCTCGGGCCAGATCCAGGTCGGCCCTGAGGGTGAAAACGTTGGTGAAGCAGTCGCCGCCCAGGTCCACGCTTGCGGTCTGGAGGCGGATTCCGGGGGCGAGCGTGCGTCGGCGCGCCGGGGCCCGTACGGCGAAGGCCCGCTGGTCATGCGCGAGGGACTGGATGTCGGGTACGTGGTAGCCGTGGGCGCGGAGGGTGGCCAGGGCTGCCTGGTCCCCCTCGTTTGGAGGCCGGGAAAGGCGTGAGGTCATGGGGCGGTCCTCCCGGGTTCGGCGGCGTGCACGAGGTCCTGCACGTCGAACACGGCGGTGTCGAGAAGTTTGAGGACCCGGTTGCGGTAACGCTCGGCCAGAGCGGGCGGCTGTGCCAGCGGGTAGGGAATGGTGTCGTTGGCCAGCCGGTAGAGGATCACCCCAGCGGCGATCTTGGCCATGAGAATCCCGTCGGCGTGCCTGGGTGGTTGTGCGCCGAAGTAGCCGGCGAGCAGAGCCTGGACGAGAGCGGGCAGGTGGTGCGGCCGTGCGAGGTGGTGGATCAGCAGGTGGGCCAGGAAGTAGGCGACGTCGTACGGCGGCCAGCCGCGGTGGACGTTGTCGAGGTCGCACAGGGCGACGCTGCCGGCCGCCAGGCTGAGGTTCTTCGGGGCGAGGTCTCCGAGGATCAGCTGCTGACCCGGCTGGCCGGGCAGTTCCTCGCACGTCTCGTCGAGGGCCTGGTGCCCTCGGGCGCGAAGACAGAAGTCGAAGGTGTGCTCGCGGAACCACACATCGCCCTGGGAACGGATCGGTGCGCGGACCTGACGGGTGGCCTGGTGGATGCGGTGCAGGGTGCTGCCCAGGCGGGCTGTCTCCGCGGTGGTGGCCGGGCGTCGGTTCAGGTGCTCGTGATAGGTGCGGCGGTCGGGAAAGACGTCAGTGAGGATCATGGCGTGCGCCTTGGCATAAAAGCCGAGCACCCGGGGGAAGGCCCCGGGCACCGCGGCTCCGTAGACCTCCAAGGCGTGGCGTTCGTCGGCGATGAGCGCTGGGTCGGTGCGCAGGGCGGGTATCTGGGCGAAGCGGTCGCGGCGGACTTTGACGATCACGCTGCCGCGGTGGCCGTCGACTCGGAAGACGTGGCTGACGTTGCCTCCGGTCGCCCGTTCGATCCGGGAGATCTGTCCCGTATGCCGGGCGCAGTCGTTGAGGACCGTCGGTGAGGCGTCGCCCAGGAGTGCGCCCAGGGTCGGCAGGGTCAGCTGTGGTTTCGGTGGGTACTGATTCACCGTGCGGCCCCCGCCCTGCTCTGGGCCGGGAGGAGTGAGGACTCGGGCAGGGGTGTGGTCCGGAAGCCGAGCGTGGTCACCGGCGAGGTGCCGGCGCGCTGGTTCGCCATCGACAGGTATGCCCCTGCCATCAGGGTGGAGGCCCGGCGGTGGCTGGTGAGCTCGGAGAGCATGCGCTCGCGGGGCACCCGGCCGTTGAGGTACTCGAGGAACTCGTTGATGGCACGCTGCCGGGAGGATTCCTGCGTTGGTACCGCCATCTCGGAGCCCCACGTGGTGGTCAGCGCCTCATAGCCGAGGGCGGTGTGCTTCGTCCAGGCCGGGCGGAGCTGGTCGTTGCGGAAGACGTGCACCTCAACATGATTTTCGCTGCCCAGCGCGTAGGGGTCCGCGCCCGGCGGAGCGCTGCCCAGGGTCTGCAACGAGTGGAAGTGGAGGGCCTGGAAGGGGCCTTGCTCGATGATGTGGGTCTCGTGGCGTACCCGGCCGTTGCCCTTGTAGAGGCTGGTGGTTGCGGGGGTCAGGTTGCCGCGCTGGGAGAAGCCGTTGTGTACCAGGTTGAGGCTGCCGAGCGTCATGGCGTGCCCGCCGCTCTTGTAGGCCATGGACAGGAAGGCGTCCACCTCCCCGAAGCGGGCCGTCGCCGTGCGCAGCTTGTGCAGGGTGTACGGGTTGCGGGCCGCGAAGCCGGGGAAGAGCCGCTCGTGGTCGGCGACGCCCAGCTGGGCCAGGACATCTGCGGGTCGGGTGACGTGGGCGTGTATCTCGACGGTGTCGAGCTCCTTGCCGCTCCGTTCGCCGGCGGTCAGGAGCCACGGCACGATGTCGAAGAAGTGGTAGCCGGAGTGGGCGCACTTTCCGTACCCCTGGTCGAAGCCGTGGTAGGTGATGTCGATCAGCTCGTCCGGCATCCGCCACTGCCCGTCGCTGTGGAAGGACTGGATGGAGGTGACCGGGCAGTTGGTCTCTTCGGCGACCTCGGCGATGAGGTCCCGCATGCGCCAGAACGCGGGGTGGTAGCGCCGCTGGCACAGCACGCTCACCAGGAGTTGTGGGTGGTGCTTACGGGCCTGCTGGTAGCACGCGAGGATCTCCTCGTAGTCGGAGAGGATGGCGCGCGCCCGCCGGGGGTCGGACGAGCAGTGGGCGTGCACGCTCAGCGGCTTGTCCAGCAGCACGCTGAGGCCGTGCTCCAGCGCCCACCGGGTGTAGGCCAGGTGATAGGCGGGTTCGGTGGAGATCACCACAGCGTCGATGCCGCGGCGGCGTACCACGGTGTCCAGGACGCTCCGTACGGCGTGCGGAAGGTCGCGGAGCGTGGGGTCGAACGGATCGATCAGTACTACGGGCAGGGACGGGCCGTCGCGATCCGTGCCGCCGGTCAAGGGGGCCTGTGCTGCGGGGATGTCCACGCCAGTGACGGTGCCGACGAGTCCGGCGCCTTGCCCGGCCGCGAGCGCCGGAAGGTGGGTCCTGCGGGCGTGGGGGCCGACCCCGATCACCAGGATGTTCTTCACGTCGCCCCTTCCTTGGCCGTGTGCCGGGTAGACAGCTGCCGGACGCTCGCGGGAGTCATGGGCGGTCCCCCGAGGCCGGGTTCCTTCGGCGCAGCTCGGGGAGCACGCCCTCGCCGACCCAGTACGCCTCCTCCAGGTGCGGGAATCCGGACAGGATGAATTCCTCGATGCCGAGCGCCGCGTACTCGGCGATGCGGTCCGCGACTTCGGTGTGGCTGCCGACCAGTGCGGTGCCGGCGCCGCCGCGCAGCAGCCCCACCCCGGCCCAGACGTTGGGGTAGATCTCCAGGTCGGAGGTCCTCCCCCCGTCCCGGAATCGTTCATGCAGTGCGTTCATCCGTGCCTGGCCGGTCGACTCGCTGGACGCCAGGATGCTCTGCACCCGGACCATGTGCTGCTGGTCGATGCCCTCGATGAGGCGTTCGGCCGCGGCCCAGGCCTCCGCGGAGGTATCCCGGGCCACCACATGGAACCGGATTCCGAACCGCAGGTCCCGGCCATGCTGCTGGGCCAGAGCGCGTATCCATGCGATCTTCTCCGCCACTTGCTCGGGCGGCTCGCCCCAGGTGAGGTAGGTGTCCACGTGGCGGGCCGCGACCGGCCCCGCTTGCGGGGAGGACCCGCCGAAGTACAGCTCGGGCAGTGGGTCCGGGGGTGCCAGGACGGTCGCGTCGCGTACGTCGTAGTGCTCGCCCCGGAAGGTGTAGGGCTCGCCGCTCCAGGCGCCGCGCAGCACCGTGAGGAACTCGGCGGTGCGGGCGTAGCGCTGTGCCTTGGAGAGGTGGTCGCCGAAGCGGGCCTGCTCGTTGCGCTCGCCTCCGGTGACGACGTTGAGGAGCAGCCGGCCGCCGGACTGGCGCTGGAACGTGGAGGCCATTTGCGCGGCCAGGGTCGGCGCGATGAAGCCGGGCCGGAAGGCGACCAGGAACTTCAGGTATTGGGTCTGCTGCGCGAGCGCGGCGCAGGTCAGCCAGGCGTCCTCGCACCAGGTCCCGGTCGGGGTGAGGACCGCGTCGAAGCCGGCGTCCTCGGCGGCCCGGGCGATCTGGGCGAGATAGCGGACTGTCGGTGCCCGGAAGCGGTCCGCTCCCGGGCGGATCCCCGGGCCGGTGCCGGCTTGCGGCCCGTGTGTTCCGCGGGTCCCCACGGTCAGGGACCTACCGTCGCTGGCGGTGGGAAGGAACCAGTGAAATCGCATGTCACACCCCGTGTTCGTGACTCAGTCGGATTCGAAGTCGCCCTCTGCTCGCGCCACGAGCCGGCGATGCACTGCCGCATCGAGCTCGACCGTGCCGGCGCGCTTGGCGCGCGCGAGGCGCTCTCGGCTCATCTGGCCCGGCAGGCGCACCGGGCCGCCTTCACGGGTGACCGCACCCTTCATCGCGTCGAGGAGCTTGGTGTTGCTTGCGGGGCAGCCGGCGGCTGCGCCCCCGAACGCCGGGTCAAGGGCGATGAAGGTGTAGCCGGTGGTCCAGGTGTCATCCACACCGCTGCCCATCGGGAAGCCGAAGAGGGATCCGGTGAGGACCTGCACGAGCAGGGACAGGGCGAACCCGCGGTGTTCACCGAAGACCACCGCGGAGACCGCCTTATCGGGTTCATCGGTGAACTGCCCCTGGTCGTCAACGAAGCAGTCGTGGGGGAGCCGGGCGCCGGTGCGCCGGGCCTCCCACAGCACCCCCATGGGCGCCAGGGTGGTGGACATGTCCGCCACGAACGGCTCGTCGAGCGTGGGGAACGCAAAGCTGATCGGGTTCACACCCAGGAGAGGAGTCCGGCCGCCGTGCACCGTCGCCTCGGCACGGGAGGTGTTCATGGCGATGCCGATCAGGCCCTCGGCAGCCATGCTCTCGCTCCACTGCGCGAGGATGCCGTACCGCTGTGTATTGATCATGCCGATGACCCCGGCACCAAGGGCCCGCGCCTTGCGCACGGCAAGCCCGACTGCGTAGTGCGCGCTGAGCGGACCGATCTCGCGCTGCGCATCGACGACCGCCAGGGCGCCGTACTCACGCTCGATGCGCGGGGCGGCTGTTCGGTGGGAGAAGAACCGTGACTCGAAGCAGAACTTCGCCACTCCGTGCGAGGGCTGTCCGCGCAGTTCACCGGCGAGATAGTGGTCGACGACGAAGCCGGTCTTCTCCTGCGGGACCCCCGCTGCCCCACAGGCTCTGGCCATCAGGGCCCGGACGTTTCGGATATCCACCTGCATCTTCACCACCGGGCCCGGGCGTGGACCATGTGGCCGAGGACGGTGCGGCCGCGGTCGGTGAGCATGGTCTCGTTCTTCGTCAGGCCGGTGTTCAGGTAGGAGACAGCCAGGCGCGCGGTGAACAGGATCAGAGAGCGCTTCTCCGCCTCTGACAGCTCGCTGCCGTAGCCGGTGAGGAATGCCTTGCGGAGGTCGGGGCGGGTGGGCCAGGCGGCGCCGCACAGCCACACGAGGTCCTCGACCGCGATGCCGGGAGCGGACTCTTCGAAGTCGATCAGGCCGTGGTGGCCGCTGTGCGCATCCCAGAGCCAGTTGCGGGGGGAGTAGTCGCCGTGCCGGTAGACCACTCGAAGCCCCTGGGCGATTCGGGGCAGATCGAGGGACACCTCGCGCACCAGTTCCTGCTGGGCGCCGGTGAGCTGGTCGCCGAGGTGCTCCAGGCATGCCGCGGCCTCGTCGGCCTGGACGGTCACCGACGCGGTGATGCTTGCGTGCATGGAGGCGGGAACCGGCTCGGGGTGGTTGTGCCATCGCCTGAGCAGCTGGCCGGCGAGGTGGTGGACGCGGCGTTCCTCTGCCTCCTGCAGGGGCAGGCCCCTTACGACGTGCCCGGGCAGCGCAGAGGTGATGACGGCTGGGAGGCCAGGGTTTGAGGCGAGGAGGCGCGGAGCCTCGTGCGGGGCCAGTGCGCGAGCCGCATGCTCGCAGCCCTGTACCTCCCGCGCGAACTTCTCCGGCCCGGGGTACAGCTTGACGAAGGCATCTGCCACGCCGGTGGTCACGCGCCAGATGCGCGAGTCACCGCGTGGCCAGGAGGTGTCCGTGACGGTGTCCAGTCCGGGCAGGTGACGGGCCACCCAGTGCCGCAGTTCACGGGGCAAGGAGGCGTCGTGCGTCATGGGGGACTTCTCCGAATCGGTGGGAAGGTGAGGGAAGGAGATCGGCGCGGCCAGCAGTTTTGCCGGAATGTGCCGCATGTGTGCATCGCGCACGCGGAATCAGAGCAGGGGCGTCCGGGAGGCCCGCGTCCCGCACGGGACCAGCCCGGGGACGCCCGAGCTGGCCGCTGCGGCCGCGCGGGCCCGGTCATCGGGCGGCGGCTTCCGGTACGGGGGTGGGGGACAGCCGGCGGGCCAGGCCCTCCGTGAAGTCGCTGACGCGCGGGTCGGTGGCCCAGGGAGCCAGGGCGTGGGCCGCGTCGCGCAAGTAGCGCTCCGCTCGTGCGGAGTTCACCCGCGACAGCAGCGCCAGGGCACGGTTGCCGCAGTCAAGCGCCTGGTCAAGGTCGCGGGCCTGGCATGCGGCGGTGGCGGCGACCGCGAGGCGCAGGCCGACGGCGCGGGCGTGGCGCTCGTCGGACAGATCGGTTGCCTGCTTGCTCCACCCCAGCGCGGCTTTGGGATTCTGCAGGTCGCGGTAGATCTCGATTGCGTCGGCTGCAAGGCGGCCGTGTGTGACGTAGGAGATCCACTGCGGGTCGGGGGTACCGGGCTTGATCTTGTCGAGCCATGACTCGGCCCGGCTCAGTGCGGAGGACGCCCCTGTGGCATCTCCGAGGCGGGCCAGAGCGCGGGCCTCGGCCAGTTTGGCGAAGGCCAGTACCCGGCGGGAGGCGTGGTGGCGTCCTTGGTGAAAAGCACCTTGAGCCATGTCGAGTGCCTGGTCGGGAGCGCCCTCGAGGATGGTGTGCAGGGCCATGGTGGTCAGGATGTAGGTTCCCATCTCCACGTTGCCGCCGGCGCGGGCCAGTCGCAGTGCCTGGATGAAGTGCTGCTGTGCTGCGGCGCTGTGGCCGCTGTCGAACGCAGCCCATGCAACGACGCGGGACAGCTCCGCGGTGATTGAGAACAGTTCCTGTCCGGTCTGCTCGGAGTGGGGGCCGGCGAGCAGAGGGAGGGCGCGCCTGCGCAGGCACTGTGTGACCGAGCTCAATCGCCAGTTGCCGCCTCCGAACCCGCTGTCCCACAAGCGGGCCTGCTCGGCGGCGTCCCGGAGCTCTCGCAGATCGTCCTGGCTGACCCGTCGGCTGCCCTCGCTCTCGTCGTCCCATCCGGCGCCATCGGCGGGCACGGCGAGCCAGCGGGTGACGGGAAGAACATATCCAGCAGCGGCGAATCCCCCTGCCGGGCTGGCGTCGTCGTGGCCGGTCCAGTGCAGGCACGTGCCCTCGATGGCCTCGCCGCGATTGCGGGGGAAGTCCCATCCTCGCGGCACCTCTTCGGGGGGCACTCCCATGCCGATCTCCTCCACGGTGACGAGACGGCCGATCCGTTCAGTCAACGCGGCGGCGATGAACTGGGGCACGGGGTCCTTCGGCGTCGCCCCGGCGAGCCACCTCGCGACGCCGGTGTGCTTGTACGCCGTCGGATGCCCTTTCCGCCCGGCTATCTGGTTGACGCGGAAGGCGAGGCTCTTGTGACTTATCCCGTGCCGGGTCAGGAGCAGCGCGAGGGCGCTGTTCGGCGATTTTGGCCGACGGCCGGTCATCAAAGCCTCCTTCGGGGCGGGCGGCGGGCGCCCCCGCTGCGGTGTACGGCAGGGTCCGGCGGGACGGTCAGAAGTACTCCGGCAGCCACGGCTCGCGGTCAGAGGTGGCGCGCACGAGCTGCGTGATCTCCTGCGGATCCCCGTGGACGCCGGCCAGGGCGGCGGCGGCCGCGGTGCGGTAGCCCCCCGCGTACCAGATGGCGAACTGGCGCCGGGTGAGCGTGAGACTTCTGCCGCCTTCACTGGCCGTGGGGGCCAGCTCTGCGGCACCCCTGGTGATCTGCAGGACGTACCGCTGGGTGGCGGCGCCGGTTTCGCAGACGACGTCGAGTGGGAGGGTGAGGTCCAGATCCTCCGGCCAGCCGCGCAGACGCACAGCCTGGGGCAAGTCCAGGATGCGCAGCATCCAGGGGTGCCAGGTGCGGGCGGTCACCGAGCCGGCGCGGTGCAGGTTGTGCAGCAGCGTCGGAACGGGTGGCAGGCCGGTGCGCTGGAACGCGACCGTGGGGATCCGGCTGTTGTAGCGGCCGAGGAAGGCGAACATCGCGGCGGCCGCGCGAGATGTTGCGGCCCAGAAGTCATGGACCACCAGCTGCCGCCCTTCGGGCACATGGTGGTCAAAGGCCAGGGACAGCAGGCCCGCTGGCTCTTCGCCCGGCAGGTTGAACCGGTAGCTGGTGAGGTCCGGGTGCTCGTCCTGCTGCCAGCTCTCCCACCAGTGCGGCCGCTGCCACGGCCCGTTCCACAGCGCGGCCAGATCGCGCTGCATCCGGTGGGCCGGCCGGGTCGGTCCGTAGGTGATCTCAAAGCCGGTCTCGTCGAAGGTGCGTTTGAGCTCGTCGGTGGGGACCGCCCAGGAGAACACCTGGGTCGGTGCGGCCCAGCCCATCCGGTTCCCGTAGCCGGTGGAGGTACTCCACGCCGTGGCCAGGACCGCGCCCTGTTCCTGCAGGGGCCGCAGCCGCTCGTCGACCATGCGGACCCACAGGTGGCTGCCGCGCTCCTCCGGGGCGACGCATCCGCAGGCCAGGCTGGCGCTGGGCACCGGCTGCCCGCCGAAGTACTGGGGGACCAGCAGGCCGATGCCTCCGGCGACGACGCGGCCGTCGCGCAGAGCGACGCGGGCATCGGCGCGTGGGCGCAGGCGCGCGATGTCCGCGACGCGGTGGCCGTAGCTGCGCGTGGCCAGGGAGTTGTACTCGTCCCACCGGGCGTCGTCGGCTTCGACGACGGTCAGTGACGCGTCCTCAGGCATGTTCTGCCTCCACTTGGTCAGTAGTCGGTGGCGTCGCGGACGACGCTGGCGTCGGCCGGGACCAGGAAAGTGCGGGTGTAGGACAGGACCCGCTGGCCGTGCTGGTTGTAGCCCGTGGTCCGGCACGTCACGACGCCGTTTTCCGGGCGGCTCTTGGAGGGCCGGGCGTTGAGGATCTCGGTCTCCGCGCGGAGGGTATCCCCGACGTACACCGGGTGCTCGAAGCGCACGCCGTCCAGGGCGAGGTTTGCGGAAGTCAGGCCACTGGTGCTGCGGACTGTGGCGCCCAGCACGATGCCCAGGGTGACGATCCCGCAGAGCAGCGGCCGGTCACGGCCCGTCTGCTCGCAGAATTGGGTGTCGCAGTGGACCGGTGCCGGGTTGCCGGTGAGCGCCAGCGTCAGCGCGTGGTCGGTGCCGGTCACCGTCCGGGCGGGCCGGTGTTCGATCACCTGGCCGGCGACGAACTCCTCCAGGCCGCGCCCGACCACCTCACGGAAGCGGGTCTCACCGACGGACCGGTAGCCCTGCGGGACGGCGCTACCCATGGGGGACCTCCTTGGATGCGGACGCCTGACGGGCGTCACCTGCTCGCCCGGCTACTGCGCGGGCCGCGGCCACGAGCGGCGGTCCCACCATGCGGCCGCCCACAGCCGTGACCCCTCCAGCGGTTTCGGCGGCGGTGAGCGTGGCTTGCGCTTCGGCGAGCTCCTGGGCGGATGGGCGAAACGCCTCACGGATAACGAGAAGCTGCCGGGGATGGACCGCGCCCTTGCCGGTAAAACCCAGGTCGCTGGCCTCCTCGGCTTCTCGTCTGAGCCCGTCAGCGTCGTTGATGTCGAAGTAGGGGGAGTCGATGGCCGGCAGGCCCGCGGCGGCCGCACCGGCCGCAAGGGCCGAGCGCGGGTACCACAGGGCGTGGCTGCTGCGGCGGCAGCCGGTGGCGGCGGCATAGTCGGCGGCCCCGAACACCACCCCCGCCAGGGAGCGGGCGCCCAGGATGCCGGGCAGCTGCCCGATGGCCCGCGGTGTCTCGATCAGCGCCCAGATGCGGGGCGGCCCGTCGTCGGCATCGAGGATCTTAGCGACAAGCTCGATATCGCGCGGGGACTCGACCTTGGGAACCAGCAGTATTGCGGGCCGGACACCGGATTCGGCCACCGCCACCAGGTCCCTCAGCCCGTGCACCGTGCCCGGCGCGTTCAGCCTCAGCCCCCACACCGTCGCGGTTCCGCCGACAGCGACGGCCTGGGTGAGGCAGCCGATCGCCGCCGCGCGCGCGGACTCCTTGCCGCCCTGGGGGACGGAGTCCTCCAGGTCAAGCAGGGCAACATCTGCGCCCGCGCTTCTGGCCGTTTCGAACCGGCTGAGGGATGCCGGAGTGATCAGCCAAGTAGAGCCTCCCCGGGTGAGCGGCGCGACCACGGCGCTCACCTGCCGGCCAGGCGCTCTTCGACCAGCTGGTCGAGAGCTCCCAAGGTCACGGCGGAGGACAGCACATCCTCCCCGATGGCCACCCCTGTTCGCTCGTGGAGCAGCAGGCCGAGCTCGGCGATGGCCAGGGAGTCCAGGCCAGCCTCCTCCAGGTGCACGTCCGGGCGCAGCTTCTGCGGATCCAGTGTCAGACCGGTGACGAGGATTTCCCTCAAGGACTGGTTCACGGTGCTGCCTCCTGTCGAGGGGACGAACCCACCTGGTGGGCCGCTGGATTCAGGTCGGGCCAGGTGACCGTGGTGGCCCCCCAGGTCAAACCGGCACCGAAGGCAGTCATCAGCACGCGATGCCCGGGACGAAGGCGGCCATCGGCCGACGCTGCGGCCAGCGTGAGGGCGATGGACGCCGCGCTGGTGTTCCCCACACGTTCGATGTGCTGCAGGACCTGCTGCCCGTCGAGGCGCAGCCTGCGGCCGACCGCTGCCGTGATCCGGGCATTCGCCTGGTGCGGGACGAACCGGTCGAGATCCTCAAGGCTCCACCCGGCTGCCAGTACCGCCTGCTGGGACACCTGCAACATGCGGGTGACGGCATGGTGGAACATCTCCGGGCCCCGCATGCGCATGAAGCCGCCGTGAGGAACCACCAGCGCGTCAGCATGCCCCCCGTCGGCTCCCAGAAGGATGGGCCCCAGAGCGCCCGGCTCCTCTGCGGTGCCGCGGCGCAGCACCAGCGCCGCGGCACCGTCACCGAAGAGGGGGGTGCAGACCGGGTCCGTGGGATCGGTCAGGTGCGCGAGCCGGTCGGCGGCGACGACCAGGACCTGCCGCGCCGTTCCGGTGACGAGGAAGGCGTTCGCCACGCCGAAGGCGTACAGGAGACCGGTGCACGCCGCGGCGACATCGAACGCGGGAATGCCGGGCAGTCCGAGCCGCGCGGCCACTTCGGGCGCCGTGGCCGGCAGGCGCTGGTCGGGGGTTGCGGTCGCCAGGACTAAGACGTCCACCGATGTGTCCTCGTGGGACGCCAGGGCCCGCGCACCTGCCTGTACGGCGAGGTCAGCGGTCGAGACGTCCCGGCCGGCGCGGACCCGGTGGGTGATGCCGGTCCGCGAGGCGATCCAGTCCGCTGTGATCCCTGCCATGGGTGCGCAGATCTCTTCATTGGCCACCACGGTGTCCGCCAGCGCGGTGCCAAGACCGCAGATCACTGCCACCGGTGAGCCGTGCCTACTACCAATGTCGGTCACGATGCCTCCTTCACTGCCCGGATGACGTCCGCGATCAGGTCTTCCTGGCCCGCTACGACCTGGCGTCGGCCCAGCTCGGCGAAAACGTCCATGGGGTCGACGCCTGCGGCAGCGGCGGCCGACAGCACCGGCAGCTTGAAGCCGGAGAACACGCCCGCCAGGCCCGATATCACGCTGACCGAGTCGATCGTCGGCGGGCCGGGCATCAGATGCTCCTGCGCCAGGTCGGCCGCGTGGAGTAGAGCGCGCAGGTCGATGCCGGTCGGATGCCCCGTGCGGTCCAGCACCGCGGCGAGGACCTCGAGCTGGGTGTTCCCGGCCCCGGCCCCGAACCCCCGTGCGCACGCGTCGATGATCGTCGCCCCGGCGTCGAGGGCGGCAAGGGAGTTGGCCACGGCCATGGAGAGGTTGTTGTGTCCGTGAAAGATCACCGGCACGTCGACCGCCGCGCTGATGGCTGCGATCCGCTCGGAGACTTCGACGGGCAGGTAGTGCCCGGCGGAGTCCATGATCCCAACCGCCTGCGCGCCGAAGCCGGCCGCGCGCGTGCACTCCTCGGCTAGTCGGCCCGCGTCGGTCATGTGGCTCATGAGCAGCACGACCTGCGCTTCGACCCCTAGTTCACGCACCATGCCGAGGTGTCGTTCGGTCAGGCTGGACTCGGTGCAGTGAGCGGCAACCCGCACGACGTCGGCACCGTGGTCGACGGCCTTGCGTATGTCCCTGCCGGTGCCCCATCCCGGAGCTATGAACACGCCCATCCGTGTGTTGGTGAGGGCCTCGCGGACGGTGGCAAGCATGGCGTCGTCCTCCAGCCGCGACCGGCCGATCTGGAGGGAGGAGGCGCCCAGGCCGTTGCCGTGTCCGACCTCCAGCACAGGGATACCGGCCCGGTCGGCGGCCTCGGCGTACAGGCGCAACTGCTCGGTGCCGAGCTGGTGGCGGACGGCGTGCTGGCCGTCCCTGAGCGTGGCGTCGTGGATGACCACGCCCCCCTTGTTCGTCTTCACAGGGCCTCGACCTCCCGTGTAGCCGCGTAACGCTCCGCCAGCAGCACAGCAGCGGCGTTGATGATCTCCACGTTCCCGGCGTACGCGGGCAGCCGGCCGCCACGGGCGGTGACGTTCACGGTGGCCGTGATGCGCTGGTCGTCCACGGTGAACGAGGCCACCTCGTATCCGGGTGCGAACACGCGGACTGCGTCGGCGACGGCCTGCGTGCCGGCACGCAGGGGTTCCGGCTGGATGTCGGAGGCGAGCACCGTGACCTCGGCACGAAAGACCGGCGCTGGAAGAGCCGGGCTGATAGTAGCCATTACTTTGGCGCGGGGGACGTGGGTGAGCTGGCGCACGGCATATTCCGTGGTGGCGATGTACTCGTCGAGGTTCAACCGGGTGGCCCGGCCCGCGCTCGCCGAGGCCACCGTGGTGACGACCTCGATGTACTGGGGCACGCAGTGCTGGGCCACCATGTCGAGCACCGGCAGCACAGCCTGTCCTCCGCAGCTGACCAAGCTCAGGTGGCGAGAGGACTCGGCACGAAAACCGTTGACCGTCGGGGCGACCATGGCTCCCGAGCTGCTCGGCGTCAGGTCCACCAACAGGACACCAGCGGAAGCAAGCGCGGCCCAGTGGGCGGGGTGCGCGGCCGCGTTCGAGGCATCGAAGACGACGTCGATGTCGGCGCCGGTCACGGCGTCAATGCCATCGGTGGAGGTGGCGCAGCCGATCCGGGCGGCCAGGCGCAGGCCGGTCGTGCTGGTGCTTCGTCCCGCGACGAGCGCACAGGTCATCGTGGGCGACCTGGTGAGTCGGTCGGCCAAGTCAATCCCGAGCATGCCAGCGCCGATCACGGCCGCCCTCAGCTGGGGACGCTTCGACATAGGGAATCCTCTCGTGGGAAACGGGTTCATCGACGTTGGGTGCTGCGGCCGTGCATCACGCAACCTGCAGGCTCGCCGGAGGAAGGCGGGGTGAGGACACCGAGACGGCCGCCCCCAGCGGAAGCGGAATACTGGCGTGCACGGCTCCGGCCAGCACCAAGTCACCACTCTTCAGGCCGGTGCCCAAGCCGTGAAGGCGCCGTGCGAGCCAGGCAACGGACCGGAACGGATCCCCAAGGACGGCCCGGCCATCTCCAGCAGCGACTTCACTCGCGCCGACGCAGAGCGTCAGCCGCTCGTCGCCCAGGGACCACCCGGGGAGCGGTACGCCGTTGCCGAGGACGAACCGTGCACAGGCAGCGTTGTCGGCCACGCTGTCCGCGAGCGTGATTCCCTGCAGGTCGAAACGGCTGTCGATCACCTCCAGTGCCAGGCAGACCTCGGCCACCGCAGCCCGGACGTCCTCCACCGTCACGCCGGACCCACACAGGTCCGTCCCGAGCCGGAAGGCGAACTCCGCCTCCACACGCGGCAACAGCAGACCAGCCGCACGAAGAACCCCGCCATCGGCGACGCTCATGCAGTCCAGGAGGATCCCAGAGTCCGGCTCATCGATACCGATCTGCTGCTGCATGGCCACGGAGGTCAGCCCCACCTTGTGGCCAACGACACGGGCCCCTTCTCCCACACGCAGCGCCACTCCGCACCACTGCACCCTGTAAGCGTCGTCGAGGGACAGTCCCGGACGGCGACAGCTCAACAGCTCAACCGCCAGCCCTCGGCGCTCCGCCCGCTGTAGAAGCTGCGCCTCTTCTACGTGCCAGCGCTCCGTAGCAACGTGCCTGGAGGAGCTCCCGGCTCCGCTCCACACCACGGCCGGTGAGCCGGCTGGCGGTTCTTGGCCCCATAGGCCAGGCCCCTGGGCGAGTAACTCGCCCAGGACACCTAAATCGTCATACGCTTCCATGCAAGCCTCTCCCTGAAAGTCGAGACGGCCACACCGCGGCAGAGACCGCGTGCTGCGCGCCATCACACCGCCTCCGCCAATCCCTGGGGAGGGCCCGCACACAGGCCCACGGCTCGTAAGGGGGCCCGCAGGGCAGCGGCAATGAAGTGTCCGTTGTCTTCACGCGATCAGTGCCCAAGGCTCCAGCGGAGCGAAGCCCCGGCGCAGGCCTTCGATGAGCCTGCGGCGTGAGAGGTCGACGACCAGGACGTGATGGTCGCTGATCCCGCTCATGTCCACGACGCGGACGCTCACCACGGCCTGGACAGTCCAGGCGTCCATGTAGCCGCGGTCGATGCGGCTCTCGCCGCCTTGCCCGGCGCGGGCGAATCCGGCTGTCGTGGACAGCGCCTGGGGCTGTCCGAGGTGGAGGGCTGCGTACCGGGCGGGGTCGTGCATGCCGCAGTCCAGCATCACCTCGTCCACGATGGTGGAGCTCTTCCACGTCCCTTCCGGCTGCTTGATGGCGCGGTGGCGCCGGTGCACCAGGTCCGTGATGCCAGGGGAGTTCCAGTCGGTCTCGGGCCGTGGTTCGCCTGCGGGTACGGGGTAGTCGTTGGTGTCCCCGAACAGCCAGCACGCGGCGCGAGGACGGCCGGGTTCGGCGCCGTGGTGCGCTTTGACTTTGTCCACCAGGGCCGTCAGCTCAAACGCCTCCGCCTCCCTCGCGACCGGCGAGCAGAACGCGCTGTGAAAGGCGGCCGTGACGACCGGCACCGTCGGCTCATCGCGCAGGCGCAGCAGCACGTTCGCGGGGGGAGTCCGGTACACCTGCGGGTGGTGGTACTGGGCGCCGATAGTGAAGGTGGACTCGCGCACCAGCACGCCGACCGGGTTGCGGCCCTGTCCCATCTTGGCGCGGAAGCCACGCATGGCCAGCAGACCCTGGGCCGCCTCCCAGCGCCGCTCGGCCGAGGCCTTCTCCTCGCTGCTGGCGTCGGACCGGGTCTGGGAGTACGTGAGCTCGGTCAGCCCGACCCAGTCAGGCCGCAGCGGCAGCAGGACCTCCTCGTACGCCTGCCGCCACCGGTCGGGTAGCACGCCGGGCGTCTCCTCCGGGCCGCCGTCGTGCTCCAGGTTCATCAGCACCAGACGGACGACTCCGTCAGGCACCGTCTCTACGGGTGATGTGCTCATGTCGCTACCCCTTCGGTGGAGTTGATGTCGTGGGCGCGGGCTCGAGGAAACCGCCCCCGGGAGCTGGCGGCCGTCCGTGCGACGGGAGGACTTCGGGCGGAGGGTCGCGGGGCCGCTCGCAGCCACGTGGCCCCCGCCGCGCTGAGGAACGGCGGTCCGGGGGATCACCAGATCTCCTTCGGGTCCGGGAGGAGGTCGTAGATCAGGTGGGCGAGCATCAGGGGGAGCAGGCGCTGGGTGTGTATGTAGAGGGCCACGCCTGCTGCGCCGAGGAGGATCGCGGCGAGGCCGGGGGCGCCGAGGTAGAGGTGGGTGGCCACGCGCAGGCTGATGCTGATCGTGTATGCGGTCCAGAGGGGGAGCCCTGCTCGGCGGGTGAGGAGCACGACCGCGGCGACGATGACCAGCTCTTCGAGCACGCACGTGTAGACGACGTTGGTCACCGGCAGCAGGGTCCCGGTCCATCCCAGCACCTCGGTCTGGGACTGGGCCGGGACGAGGGAGGGCAGCCGGTAGGCCAGGATGTCGAAGTATGCGACGGTCCGGTCGCAGGCGAGGTACATGCCTGCGCCGGCCAGGAGCCACTTGACGGCGCTTGTCTGCAGCGACTCGCGCTCCCCGTCGTGCAGGACCTGCCGGGGTGGGATGCCGTGCCGGTGCAGCAGGCTCAGTGTGAGCCAGGTGGCCAGGGCGGCGAAGGCGAGGCTGAACACCGCTCGCCCGGCCGCGGAGGGCAAGAGCGGTGCGATGCAGCCCGCGGTGATCACCGGCAGTGCCAGGTAGGTCTGCCACTGGCTGGTGGCACGCAGAGCGCGGATGAGCCAGATCCCGGCCGCCAGCGCGCACAGCGGCCCGGTGGCCCGTGACCAGCCGGCCAGCACCGGGCTGTTCGTGACGCCGTACAGGCCGGCGAGTTGGGTGGCTGATGCCGACAGGGCCACTGCCAAGGTGGCCGTAAGTAACCCGCCCAGTGTCAGCAGTGCGTGTCGTCTCTCCTTCCAGGACGCTGCGCTTTCGGGCGGTGTCAGGGCGCCAGGGGGCTGCGGGGTGGCGGCGGGTTGGGCGGGCGTGCTCATGGTGCTCCAGGCGTGGTCAGAGTGGCGGGCGAGGTCAGCGGCGTTGGGCGCGGATGAGAAGTGAGGGGATCGGTCGGCGGGGGTGGTGTGGGTTGGCGAGGCGGGTGAGGTGCTGGATGGTGAAGTTGTCTGCCAGCAGGGACTGCCACAGCGCGGAGGAGAGAACCCAGCGGGGGAGTGTCACGGTGGTGCCGTCCGGCTGGGGCAGGAGGGACGGCGCGGAGACGGGGCAGGAGTGGGCCGGAGCGCTGTCGGCGTCTTGGGCCATCGTGGCGATCACCAGCTGGCCGCCCGGGCGCAGCGCCGCGGCGGCCGCGGCCAGGACCTGGTGGGGGTCGGTGAAGCAGGCGGCGCCGAATCGCGAGAGGCACACGTCGTAGACCCCGGGCCGGTGGGCGAGGTGGCGTACGGCGTCCTCCGTCACGTACTGCAGGCCGGGCAGATGCCCGAAGCGGTGGCGGGCGAGCCCGGCAGCCGTCGGCGAGCTGTCCACACCCACACCGGTAGCTCCGTGCTGCTGGACGAGGTGGGCGAGGGGCAGCCCGGTGCCGCAGCCGATGTCCACCACCCGGCGGCCCTGGAGAGGGCCCAGGATCTCCGGCCCGGGACCATAGCTGTCGTACGCGTCCCAGAAGAACCGGTCCCGTGCGGTGCGCGCGGCTTCAGCCAGCGCCCGCTGGTGCCCGTGGGCGGCCCACGGGTCCGCCACCGTCGCCGGATTCACCATGATGATGTCCTTGGAGACAGCCCGTCGCGGCGCTCCGGCCGAGACGGGGAGGAGGCTTCACAGGCTCCACCGGAATCGGCGATGAAGGCGTGCAGGTTGTTGATCCGGCGTGCGCGGCTCTGCAGGAGGTGCACGTCGCGGCCCTGGTGCTGCGCGGTGCCGGCGACCTCGCAGCCGACTTCGTCGCGGGCGTAGCGCATGAGGCGCTCGGAGGGGGTCTGGGCGCGCAGCCAGGTGGCCGAAGTATGGCGGGCGGCGTAGTCGGCCGCCCACCAGGTGATCAACCGGCCCAGCCGCTCCGGCCGCGTCGCAGGATGAGTGAACATCGCCCCGACGGCCAGCGCCGGTTCAGCCTGCTGCTCCGTGCTCCAGCCACAGGCGGTGATGCCGGGGAGCAGGAGGACGACTCCGAGCAGGTGGGTGTCTTCGGTGAGTACCCACACCAGCGGCCGCTCTTCCTCGGTCGCCACGAGCAGGTCCTGCACGCGGCTGCGGTGATCCTCAAGATCACGGCGGTCATCGGGGCCCGGGTCGAGGGAGTTGATACGGTCGGTGACCAGGCCGACGATGGCCGGCTCGTCGCGCCGCTCGGCAGGACGCATCACATACACCGGCCTCACGGCTTCACCCCCGTCGCAGCGGCCTCAACGGCGGCGGCCAGACGCCGAGCTGCACGGGGGGTGAGGGTGCCGAGAGTGACCTCGTGGGAGCGGGAGTGCTGGCACCGGGTGCAGGCTGGGTTGGCCTTGACATCCACTGGGTCGGACAGCAGGGTCTGCACGTCGATGGCGAGGCGGTCAGCCAGCTGATGCAGGTCCGGCCACTCCTCCAGGTCGAGGTCCTCGCACTCTCGGCCGCTCAGCACATGACACAGCACCGCTGCGCTCTCGGCGCTGATTCCACCGATCCTGACCAGGCCCTGATGGCCCTGAGCTTCAGCACGAAGGTCATCGGCGTGGATACCGGCGGCGTGCAGGGCCTCGCGTAGTTGGTGGGCGGCCGCGTGCGGCTCGGGCAGGTGTTCCCTGACCAGCCCGGCCAGACGTTCGGCATCCAAGAGGGAGGTGAGGGCGATCTGCAGGGCCGGGGCGCCGGCGAGGTCGACGACGCTGACCTCGGCTGCGACGTTCCACCGCAGAAGCGCCTGGCCGAGCGCACGGGCCGCATCCGGGGCGAGCCCTTCACCGGTGGGAAGGAAGAACGTCCCGGTGTCGTCTTGCGGGAGGATCACGGTCACGGCAGGAGGTGTGCTGCTGCTCTTCAGGACCGGCTGCGTCCCGCCGGCGCGCAGCGCGGCCCTCAGGGCCCTGACGGCAGCCGGCCGCTGCCCTGCGGCACTCGCAGCAGGGGATGTTGTGGTCGCGGGGGTGCTGCTGGTCATGCTCACCGTTCCTTGTCTGCATGGTCGTTCTGGTGCGCGGGGGAGTGGGGCGCGGTCACGGCGTCACGGCTTCGAGCCGGTGCCGCGGGGGATGATGCTGGCCGGTGCCGGCACGGCCGTGCCGTTGGCGGCGGCGGGAGGGTGGCTGCTGCTGAGGAGACCCCAGCGCCAGGCGAGGTCGACAGCCTGGGCGGGGCTGCGGGCCCTGAGCTTGATCAGCAGCGTCCTGTCACCGGATCGAGGTCCGCCTCTGGCGTGGTTGAGCAGCACGGCCCGTTCACCGGGCGTCAGCCGCGGCGCGCTGTCGATGCTGCGTGGCGGGGTGGGGTAGGAGGGGTGGCAGTAGGCGGCATGCACCACTGCGGGCGCCCGCGGGGACGACCCCAGTACCTGTGCCGCCGTGACCAGATATGAGGCGACGGTGCCGGGCGTGAGCTGCAGTGCCCGGGCGGTCTCCCGCCGGGTCCAGCCGCTTGCGATGAGCGCGATCACGGTGCGGTGCGGAAAGCCGATGAACCGGGCCGCCGCCAGAGCCCGCACCTCACCCGGCGACAGCACCGGCGTCAGGACCGCCGAGCACAAAGCAGCAGATGGCACGGCAGCCCCCTCAACTCCTAACGGAGATCGGGCCATCACTTGGCCCTCCGTCCCGGGGAAGCAGCGCGGCGGGTCGGTGCTGGCCGGGTCGTGGCCAGGGCCGCGAAGAGCTTCTTGGGGTTCGTGGTGCCACCGGGGCGGACGATCCAGTGCAGATCCCTGTCGGAGCCGCGGGCGCTGGGGAGGGGTAGTTCGAGGACGGCTCCCTTGCGCATCAGGCGGACGCCGCGCAGCTGCGTCCAGTCGGGATTCGGGGTGAGGGGGATGAGGAAGGCCCAGGTGCCGCAGGCGCCGGCGAGGACCGGTCCGGGGTCCGGGCCGATCCGGTCCAGGGCACGCATACCCTCGGCTGCGGGAACCCTGACGGCATTCCATTCGATGCCGCATCGTGCCCGGTGCACACCACCCAGCGGCACCGGGCGCCTCGGACGCTGCATGCTGATCCCGCGCGGAGCAGCATGCACCCGGTAGGGGTTGATCACGGTGGGGAGGGAAGTCACGAGGCCGTCACCCTCTCGCGCCCGGACCCCGGGCCCAGAACAGGGCTGAGGGGCGAAGCCCCCGCCGGCTGCCCGCCGGTGATGGCCCGCTCGGCCAGCGCCTGCACCTCGGAACGGGGCTGGCTTCCGGCACGGGCCGGGCGCACCGACCTGTATGCGGAGGCTGCCCGCGTGGCGATGCTCCCCCAGGACAGGGGGCCTTCGGCAAGGCGCCGACCGCGGCGCCCCCGCGCGCGGGCCCGCGACGGATGCCCATGCAACTGGTCGAGCAGGCTCGGGAGGTCGGCCATGGCGGGCTGCTCGGAGACCAGCGCGAATTCCCACGTGCGCGGGAACCCGGCCAGCGCCTCGGGAGTGGCGATCACCGGCAGCCCCGCAGCCATGTAGGCCAGGACCTGCGCCCGCATGCCAGAGGCCTCGCTGTGGCAGGCGATCCCGGCCGAGGCCCCGGTCAGGATCGCGGCGAGGTCGGGGACAGGCCCGTGCAGCTCGAATCTGGGCACGGTCGGCGGCAGGGACGGGGGGAAACGGCCGTAGACGGCCACCGGTATGCCCTGGGGCAGGCGTGCGTGGAGTGTCAGGAGCGCCTGGGCGTTGCCGGAGCGCGTGAAGTCGGCGGCCATCGCCACCGGCCCTTCTTGCACCCAGCCGCCGGTCACAGGCGCGGGGGCGGTACCGGCGGGGACGATGCTCACCTGCCCGGCCCCGGTATCGACCGCGTGCCGCAGATCCCGGCCGGTCAGCGCCACCACAGCATCCGCCAGCTGGATCGCCTCCGCCTGCACCCCGACCCGACGGCGGGGCGACAGCAGAGGCTCGTGCTCGACGGCGCGCATCTCGTACACCAGCGACGCACCCACCAGGTCGGCGAGCTGCCGGCCGCAACGCACCACCAGTGCACTGTCATCGAGGACGAGGACCTCCGGGCGCCGCTCCAGCACCAGCTGCCGCAGGCGCTGGGGACTGCAGAAGTCGCCGGGGGAGAGATACGTGCAGGGGAACGGCCAGCCGGCCACCGGCTCGGAGCCCGGGCTGCGACCGCGGTCATAGAGCAGGACCTCAACCTGCACGCCCAGGTCACTTTCGGCCAGGTGCCGGTTGAGTTCCAGCACCCGCACCGCCGCCCCACTTAGAGGAAGCGCACCGGCGAACCCGTCGGTCGCCGCGATCACCAGCACACGCAGCAGTTGCTCACGCATCCACCACCACCCCCACTCGTGCCCGACCCGGCACCAGCAAGGCCGACGCAGCCTCCACCAAGAACACGGTCAGGCCGTCGCGGGGCTGCGCATTGCCGCCGGCGTCGATGTCGGCTGGACGGGTCCGGAGGGGCAAGGCGAGGGTCAGGGCAGTGGCCGGTGAGGGTCTCAGACGGGGTGCAGGCATGGCGTAGTCCTCGGGAGTCGGTGTGTGGCGGGCGCGCTGGGGTGTACCGCGGTACGGAGCGACGGGCACAGGGGTGGTGCACCGTCTGGTGGTTCGGGCCCTGCCAGCGCCATGCAGGACTTGGTGCTTCCAGACGGAAGGAGGAGCGGCAGGGCTCAGGTGCGCAGGACGCTGGCCAGAGCGGGGGCGCCGGGGCGGGGCTGGCTGCTGGCCGTGGGGCGGTATGCGGGGGACAGCAGCCAGTCGACGGCCTCCACGACCGAGGATGTTGTGTGCGTGGGGGAGGCGCCGGTGATGGCGCTGTCGGCGATGGTTTCGCCGGAGATCCACACGGTGTCCAGTCCGGCACGCATGCCGGCCACGATGTCGGTCTCCAGCGTGTCCCCGACCATCACTGCGGGCCCGTCACCGGCCTGGAGGGCATCGAGAGCGATGTGCAGCAGGGCCGGGTCGGGCTTGCGCACGCCGTAGTCGCCGGAGACGACCACAGCCCGCGGGAAGTACGCGGCGAGCCGGGCCATGCGCAACTTGAGCCGCTGGGCGGCCGGAGCGCCGTTGGTCACCACCCCCAGGCTCCAGCCGTCCGCCACCAGCCGGTCCAGGGCATCACAGACCGCCGGCCGGTAGGGCACCAGCTCGGCCGACCGCCGCCGGTACTGGCGGTGGAGATCCTCAACGGAGGCCGGGATCGCGAAGGCCTTCTGGAGGGCGCCGAAGAACTCGTGCCGGGCCTCGCCGCGTTCATGGTCGGCTCGGTGAATGTCCGCCAGCGGGATGCCGTGACAGGCGCTGAACTCGCCTGCCCAGCGGACGAAGGCGGTGCGCTGATCGGTCAGCGTGCCATCCAGATCAAAGAGAGCGACCTTTGCGGCAGAGGTGTACATAGCGGATGGCTCCAGACATGGTGGCGCGGACCAGGCGGCAGCGCAGGCGCCACCGGGAGGTACAAGGGGAGAGAGGGATAGGCAGGGGGAGGGGAAGAGCTTGGGGGCGAACGGGGCGGCGCGAGTTCTCGGGCCGGTGGGGTTACTCGTCCGGCGGGACGACGGTGTGCGTGGCTTTCAGTACCTGGTAGGCGTGACCGAGCCACACCAGGTGTGCCGAATTGCGGGCCTTGGCCCGGTCCGTCAGGTTATGGATGCGCACGCGGGCTTCCGGTTCGGACAAGCCCAGGAACTGGGCAATCTGCCCGGGCCTGGCCCGGGTGGCCACCGCCTGCCAGGTACGGCGCTCCTCCTCAGTGATGTCCCACGGAACGGGGAGCGGCGCCGGGGGTTGCAGCGCACCTGTCACGATCGCGGCATGGACTTTGACCGGGCGGCTGCGCGCGAGCAGCTTGTCGCCGATGGAGGTCAGGTGACGCGTGACCGTCCCCGGCTGCACGCCCAGGGCCTTGGCGGCCTCCGCATCACTGGCGCCGCGAGCGACGTGCTGCATGACCGCGCTCTCCCTCGCGGTCAGTTTCACCGCGAAAGCTCTGGCGGGGTGATCTGCCGAGCCGGAAATCGACATGGTGCTCCAGTTCTCCACAGGTGATGTCAGGGGCAGGGCGTCGCGTTCGGGTGCCGTCGTCTTCATGGTGGTCTCTCGGCGAGCTCGGTCAGGTTGAGCGCGGCCCGGGCCGGCTTCCGAAGCCCCGCCAGCGTCGCAACGGACGTCGCCTGCCCGTGCCGGACGCTGACTGCGCGGGCCAGGACACCGGCTTCTGCGGTCCGGGTCGGCGCACCAGCAGGGTGTGCTGCTGGGGGCGAATGAGAGTGTGCTGGTCCTCATGGGCGTCTGCCGTTCCTGCTGCCGGTGGATGGCGTGAGGCAGGCCCATGTGCAGCGGTGGCCGTTGGCCAGGGTGCGCCAGCCCCACAGGGCCAGTGACTCCACCAGCAGCAGCCCGCGTCCGTGTTCGGCGTCGTCGTCCGGGCAGGCCAGCGACGGCGGCGCGGTGCCGCCTTTGGTGCCGCCGTCCTCGACTTCGACCAGCACCATGCCCCCGGACTCGGCGACGCTCAGGCCGATCTCCTCACCGCATGCGGGGGTGGCGTGCTGGAGGGCGTTGGCCAGCAGTTCGCTGAGTACCAGTTCCGTGTCGAAGCCGATGTCCGGTTCGACCGCCCAGCGGGCGAGAGTGGAGCGCACGGCGTGGCGGGCCTGCCCGATCGCTTCCTGGCGGGGTGCAACTCCCCTGCTTTCGATGTGCTCAGCCCTTAAGCGGGGGCGTTTGCGCAGCGCAGGCGGCATTCCTGCACCGGGGGCTGCAGGCTGCCAGCCGGGCAGGGGGCCGACGTGCCCGCGTGCCCTGGTGATCACCGTCATCTGCTCCTCCGGGGTCCTGGCCCCTCACCGCGCCCCATGCGGGCACACCCTGGCAAGGCGCCGCAGGGAGTGAACCTCCCGTGGCGTAAACCGAGTTGGCCGATATCGTGGTGCTGAGGAAACCGTCTCTGATCGCTCGTGGGCACCGGCGGGAGCGCGAGGGGCCGGGTAAAGCTGGTAAAGATCGTTTCGTGGACAGGGGCGCACCGATGGCGCACACACGCAACGCCAAGCTCGCGGCGGCGATCGGGGAAGTGGGCTGGTCTCAGGCACAGACGGCCCGGCACTTTGCCCGCGTCGCACGGGAAGCCGGGGCCCCCGAGCTGGCCGGCACGACGCGCTCGCACATCAACCAGTGGATCCGCGGCGCGCAGCCCAGCGGGAAGGCGCCCCCTATCTTGTGCGAGACGCTCTCGCGCGGCCTGGGACGCACCATCACCCCGGCCGAGATCGGCCTGACCAGCAGCCAGGGCGGACCGGTGGCCTCGTGGGGCACCGACCCGCTCAGCGCGCTGATGGACACCACGGGGAAGGACCTGGACATGGAGCGCAGGCAGATACTGACCGGCACGGCCTACTCCGTGGCCGGGCTGATACTCCCCGATCCCGCCTGGTGGGACCAGGCCCCCCGGCAAGCCCGCGAACGCCGCCCCGCCTCCACCCGCCCGGTCGACGCAGGGGACGTGGACAGCGTGCGCGAGATGGTCTCCTTCTTCTCCCGACGCGACCAGCGCCGCGGCGGCGGCGACGCACGCGCCGCCCTCGTGGCCTACCTGCGCACCGACATCGCCACCTATCTCAACGGCCGCTTCCTCACCGAACAGGTACGCCAGCACATGTTCACCGCCGCCGGAGAAGCGGCCTACCTGGCCGGATGGACCGCCTTCGACGCCGGCGAACACGCCCGGGCTCAGGGGTACTTCACCCTGGCCGTCCGCCTCGCCGCCGAAGCCGACGACGCCCCCCTGGCCGGCCACATCCTGCGCGCAATGGCCCACCAGGCCGTGGACCTGGGGCACCCCCGCGCAGCCGTAACCCTGGCCGGCGCTTCCCTGGAACGCGGACGCTACACACAGGCCAGTCACCGGGAGAAGGCCCTCCTGGGCGTGGTCCATGCGCGCAGCCTCGCCGCCGCCGGCCGCAAGAAGGACGCACTCGACGCCCTGCTCCGCGCGGAGAACGACCTGAGCAACGCCCGGGAAGGCGACGACGAGCCGGGACGGGTCTGGTTCTTCGCCGAGGCCAGCCTCGCCCACGAAACGGCCTGCACCCTCCGCGACATCGCCGACCTCCCCGCGGCCGAGCGCGAGTTCCGGCGCAGCGTTCGCACCCGCCGCCAGCAAGCCTTCGCCCGGACCCACACGGTCACCCTCGGCTACCTCGGCGCCATCCAGGCTCAGCAAGGATCCCTCGAAGCCGCCTGCGCCACCTGGAACCAGGCCCTGGACGCCATGGGCGGCATCCACTCCGGACGCGCCCGCGACACCGTCGTGCACATGCGCCGCGCGCTGTCGCCCTTCCGCCGCCGCGGAAACCCCGCTGCTACCGACCTCGATGCCAGGGCCCGGGCCGCACTGACCCGCGTAGGCTGACCCAGCCATGACAGCGCACAGGGCGGGGATCCTGACGACCGGAGGCCGCCCGGGGTGAGGGAAAGGGAAACGATGCCCGCCAAGTCCTTTGAGATCCACAGCATCGCCACCGTCGTCGGCGGCCACACCACACCGGCCGACGACTACCAGGGCGGCATCGAAGCGATCATCCGGCTCCACCCGCAATACCCTCTGGAAACCCTGCAGGGCATCGAGGAGTTTTCCCATCTCACCGTCGTCTGGCACTTCCACCGCGCCACACCCGACGACGTCGCTCTGCACGCCCGCAGCCCCCGCGGCGACGCCCGGTGGCCGGCGACCGGCACCTTCGTCCACCGCAACCACCGCCGCCCCAACCAGCTCGCCCTGTCCTTCCCCCGCCTCCTGCGCGTCAAAGGCCGCGACCTGCACGTCACCGACCTCGATGCCATCGATGGCACCCCGGTCGTGGACCTGGCCCCCTACTTCCCGCAGATGGGACCCCGCAGCACCGTCACCACACCCGACTGGCCCGCAGAAATGCTCCACCACTACTGGGACACCCCCACCCAGCGCTGACCCACCGCACCACCGGACCTGCTGCACACGGACAGGGAACGACCGGAGGCTCGTCGCAGCATCCGCCCTTGTGCTTTGCCAGGAGCGCGCTTCAGCCATGGCGCCTGCCCCGTACGACCAGGGACGCGGGCCGGAAACCATAGGGCAGCGTATGGGAGCGCTGCTCGAGTCCGGCCGCGCGGACTAGGAGATGCGGTCCGCCGACGGGCAGATGACAGGAAGCCCACCGGTGATTGTCCAGGAGAAGACCCTCCCCGGCACGCAGGCGCACCAGACAGGACGCCAGCCGCACCGCCTCATCTAGATCGCACAGGCGCACAGCAGCCGCCGGACACCACCGCACACACCCCCTCACCCCGAGCCGGAAGGCCACCCGCCCGTCAGCCCTGCGAGCGAACACCGGGCCGCGCACGCCACCACCGCGTCCGGCGAACAGAGCCGTCGCCTCATCCGCGAACACCACCGCCGAGACCGGGTAGCGCCGCTGCAACTCGCGATAGGCCCGCCGCCCATCCACCAGATGCACCGGCACTCCTTGTGCGGGGGCGCGCAGGCAGGCCAGGAGCAGCAGGCGGGGCGGCTCTGCCAGGTCCGCCTCCGCGGTCGCCGGGCCACCGGGCACATGCATGGTGCTGCGGGCACAGGCCTGCGGGCCGCCGGAGCTGCCGGTGGACGTCAGGCCATCGGGGCCGCTGCCCGTGATCCGCTGGACCCGCATCACCCGGGTGGCGAAGCGGGCCGCAGCATCGCGGTCGGCCAGGCGTTCCAGCCGTACGAGTCCCGTGGCCAGCAGCCCTGTAGTGCCCTGCTGGACGTCACCCGTGCCCAGGGCCCGTACCGTGCTGAAGGCTGGTGTCGTGGTGCGCGCTGATGCCGGCAGGCCCCGCCTGGAGGGGCGTGGGGTATACGGCGCGGCCCCTTCCTCCTGAAGCATCAGCTCCTCCCCACGGGAAGAGGACAGCCGGCAACTAGGGGGGTAACGCCCGCCATGATGCGTCTCCTCTGAGGTCGGTCTCTGCCTGCCGCGAGGGGGCCAAGCTGCCTTGACCCTGCCGTGCGCTTCCGGGGGGGCCTTGACGAAGCCTGCTCCTCGCCATGCCGGACATCACTGTCCTGCGGAGGCATGAGTCTGAAGGCGATCTTGTTCCGGTCTCATCGCCACGGCGATATCGCTACAGCGATATCGGATTCCGAATACGCTTCCCTCACACTTCAGTTGGGTCTCACGAGGTATGGCGGGTGCCACCATGAAGACACCGAAGCGCAACTGCGCCCAGTGCGGGAACGCGCTGAGCCAGTACAACCCCGAACCTCTGTGCGCCTCCTGCTCCCGCACGGCAGCCGCCCCCCGGATCCCCGACCGCGCCTGGCGGGACGAGCACGTCATGCGTGCCCTGTCGGCCTGGGAATTCGGCGAAGTGCTGCGGCTGGTACGCCGCCGCGCAGGCGTGTCGCAGATGACGGTGCGCTCCCTGACAGGGCTGACCCAGTCCTACATCTCCGACCTGGAAAACGGCCGCAAACAACTCGGAAGCCGGGACGCCATCATCGACTTCCTCAACGGCCTCGGCCTGCCCGCAGACCTGCGCCCGCTGCTCCTGACACCCTTCCGAACACCGGAACAAGCGGCCATTTCCACCACCCCTGACCCCGCTCTGCCGTGGACAACGGCCCGTATGGTGACTTCACTGGAAGAGGCCGCCGGAGGTGTCATGAAGCGTCGCAGCGTGCTGGCAGCACTGGGAGGTGCCGGGCTCACGCAGTACGTCCTGCAGTCAGCCATCGCCCCCGCAGAAGCGATGGCCGCCTTCGCCCCTGACGGCACGAGAGTGACCGCCCCTCTCATCACCTCTCTGCAGGCCACCACCGATGCGCTGCGGCAGGTCGATGCCACCAGCGGCAGCGGAACACTCGCCGGCACAGCCCGAGCACACCTGAAAGTCCTCCTCAGACTGGTCAAACACGGCACCTACGACGAAGACACAGGGCGCAGGCTCGCGGCAGTGACCGCCGACACCGCCATCCAGACCGGCTGGTACACCTTCGACAGCGGCGCACACACCGCGGCACAGCACCTCTTCCTGGGCGCCCTGCGAGCAGCCCACGCATCCGGCGACTCCCGACTCAAGGCCGCCGCACTGTCCTTCCTCGCCATCCACGGCTACTCCGTCGGCGACCCCCGCAACGCCATCACCGCCGCACGGACCGCACGCAAGGGCATCAGCGACCAGGACTCACCCGCCCTGCACGCCATGCTCCTGACACGCCAGGCCCGCGGCCACGCCCGGCTACGCGAAGAACGGCACGCCCTGGCAGCCCTCGACGAAGCCGAACAATGGCGCATGCGGGGTCCTGGCGAGCACGACCCCCACTGGCTCTACTGGATCAACCAGGGAGAAATCCTCGGCCAGCGCGGCAGCTGCTACCTGGAACTCGCGCGCCCCGCCGAAGCCGCAGAGGCCTTCGCTGACGCCCGCGGCGCCCTCAACCCCGAAGACACCCGCACCCGCGCCCAGTTCCTCTCCCGCGCCGCCACCGCCCAGATGCGCGCCGGAGACGCCGATGCCGGATGCGCCACCGGTGAGGAGGTCCTCACCCTCGCGAACGGCATCCACTCCGCCCGCCTGGACGAGCACCTCCACTCCATGCTTCACGAAGCCCACCGATTCCACACTGCCCCGGCCCACTCCCTTCTGGAACGAGGACGAACCGCCATGAAGGAACGAGCCGCCCGATGATCCTAGTGCTGTGGGACATCGACCGGACCCTCCTCTATATTGGCGAAACCGACCGACTCGTCTACCGGGAGATCTTCGAAGAAGTCATCGGCCGACCGCCGCAGGCACTGCCCGAACGAGGGACCGGAGTGACCATGCCCTGCGCGGTCCGCGACCTCCTCCTCGCCAACGACGTACCGGCCCCTGCCCTCGACCAGCTCATCGCGCGCATCACCGAAAAGATGCCCGCCCAGCTACGCCGCCACCAGGCAGAACTCCGCAAGAACGGCCACCTGATGCCTGGCGCGGTAACGGCACTCAAGGCAGTGCAGCAGGCCCCACAGCTCATCCCGACCGTGGTCACCGGCAACCTCAAGGACAGCGCACTGATCAAACTGGAGACGTTCGGGCTGACCAGCTACCTCGATACAACCGTGGGAGCCTACGCCTCAGATGACTCCCACCGCCCAGCACTGGTACGCATCGCACAACAGCGAGCCGAAGCCGCGCACGGACAGCCATTCAACCGAAACAACACGGTCATCATCGGGGACTCCCTCCAGGACGTCCGCACGGGAATTGAAGGGGGCGCTAAAATCATCGGCGTCGCCTCAGGAACGACGACAGCCGCGAGCCTGAAAACCGCAGGAGCTGACCACGTCATAGCGGATCTCGCCGACGCGGACCACCTCCTCAGCCTCCTCACGAGCTGACCAGTCGCCGTCCCCTGCCCACCGAGGCCCAGGTCATCGGGACCCACCATCGGGGGCGCAGCCAGAAGCGATGCCCGGCACCACGCCCGTCGCCGGCATCCGCGTGGGCGGTGACCGGCTGGCACTCTCGCGAGGAAGAGCCGATCGACTTAGAGCACCCGGCCCGCGCGGTTCTCGCGCTCCTCGCCAGCGCCCTGATCGCCCCGGCCGCCGCCGTGCTCCACGGCCAGGCGGACACCTTGTTTGACGACGGCTCCCCGGCCCGTACGGCCGTAGCCATGCCGGGCCTCCCGCCCGAGGGCGGAGGAGCAGCTCGCGCGGGTGAGTTCCAGCAGCTCCGGTACCCCTTCGACCGCACGACGCCCGGTGAAGGAAGGCACGAGGCCATGGATCAGCTCGATGCAGCGCGGGGCGCCGATCTGCCGCGCCATGGTGAGCGCCTGGTGCGCGGTGTGCGCGGCCTGGTCGATAGCGCCGGAGGCGATCAGGCTTTCGGCTTCGTAGGTGAGGAATACTGCCCTCGT